>JAIXOW010000299.1 GCA_027486615.1 Oxalobacteraceae bacterium
CCGAAAGTACAACCACCACGACTACAACTACAAGTACTACGACGTCAACCACCACGTCAACAACTACAAGTACTACGACGTCAACCACCACGTCAACAACTACAAGTACTACGACGTCAACCACCACGTCAACAACTAGAAGCACTACGACGACAACCACCACGTCAACAACTAGAAGCACTACGACGACAACCACCACCACAAGCACGAAATCGACTACAACGATAAAAAGTACTAAAGCAACTACTCCGGCAACTACTCCGGCAACTACTCCCCGGACAACCAAAAAGACGACATCGTCAAAATTAGTATTGTTCAATGGAGAAATGCTACCCGAGTAAGTGTAATATCCATTAAACTTTACGTTTAATGTAACTTTGAAGTAAAGCCTGTCACTTCATTTATTTTAATTCATACCTTACAGGGTTCATCTACTCGAGTTTCAGAAACGAACAGAGGAATGTTTTAAAGAGCTCGAAATGGATATGGAGCCGTTCAACTATAAAGTCTTTCAAAGGAAGAAGAGAGATTATGTAACAGAATTTGAAAAAATTGCTTCAGAAGTCCCCAACCTCCAGGAGCTTTATAACATCATGTACACATCGCACAAACTGTTTTTGAATCTTCTTGTGGTAATTTTAGTCAATATTGTTTAACATAATCACATTATTTCGACTTACGTTTCATTTTACTTATGACATTATTTTAATCAATTCTCATTTATTGTAAAGGACAAACTTCAAGTGGTGGACTCCATGCAAAAAGCTATGAAAGAAACGAACGATGAACTAAGGGAAAATCATTTTCGTCTTGATGAAAAATTGGATGCCTTAATGTTGAGTTTTGACAAAATTAAGGTAAAAAGGATTCTTTATTTTTTATTCAATATTAATTTTTTATCTTGAAAATGGGCGATTACATCAAAGATACTTTTGTAGGAAACATTTGATTCGCTAGAGGAGTCGCCAAAATTCGATAAGCTAAAACGTTTCATTTCGGATCGCTCTGCGAACAGTGAAGATGAGGAGGAGAACATGCCTAAACTCGAAGGTCTCTTGTCAAAGCTCGAGGAGAACCTGGAGGACATGAAAAACATGACTGTCAAAGTCGATCCTCTGGATCCGTTTGAAGCGTAAGCTTTTATTTGTCATTCGAAATAAAAAGTAGTTTGGTTTTACATTTACTTTACAAACTCTTTATTATTTTAAGGTTTTACGTCTACTCAGGACACAAGTGGATAATGTATCATCTGCCGATGGGTATCATTACATTTTTTGGGACCTTATTTGTGAGGTAACATTTTAACTGATTGATAATGTGCAGTTAAATATTAGGTTTAAAAGTCAAATCTAAATGAAAGTCATCTCTTACAGGTGGGCAGATAATCGTTGGGCCAAGAACTTTGCAAGAAATCGAAGAATGAAACGCAAGGTTAAATTTGGATTTGTCCTCATCTCAGCAATGATTCAATATTGTATTGAAAAACGAGAGGGAAAAGAGGTCATGAGCAAACGAGAATTCTGTCAGAAATTCTACCACAAGTATCTCGACCTCAGCAATTCGACCATAAGTCCCGATCAAGGTAAACAGTTTAATTCTAGATATGACCTGCTTTGTATCTTGATTTTCAAAATCTAATGAAGTAAACATTATTTTCAGTTGGGCTTACTATAGAAACCCTTCTTTTCGATTTCGAACCGAGGTATAAGAGTTCTATCAAGCAGCGACCTCTAAAGCACGGATTAAGCACGGATAAGGGTGAAAAGTATGTATCTTTTGTTTTCCTTCATTAACATTACTTGTTTCCAAATGATTTGGAGAAGAAATGAAACATGATTTTTTAAAAAACGTTCGATCTTCATTCAGGCCGGAAAACATCCCACCATTGGCAGCAAACAGGATCGATTCCACATCAGCAGACACAGCGATTTTCATTGGGTAATTTGACATACTTTAGAAACAAATGAAGTTTGGAAAAGTTTTAAATTACATTAAATGTATTCATTATTTTAGTGCTGAGAACACGGAACATATCCCGCTCGAAACGATGACCTCGACAGACTCCACTGAAGCTCAAGTTCACGATAAAAATTCATAAATTGAAATATCTACAAACTCTCGTTGTTTTATTCTTATTCTTTGTTATTTTATGTTTTCACTATAAAATTCATAATAAATTTTATCTTTCATTTTGAATGTCAGCACATTACTTATCGATACATTTACAAAGAAAAAAATAGTTATCTCAGAAAAAAGAGTTATTTTGCAGAGTTTGAATAATCTTATTTTTGCTGAATTGGAGAGAAACTAGAATTGCTCATTTCATTCTCTGAAATCATCCAAAAACATCCTTTGAGATTGTTTAGAAAAGTTTACATTTAAAACAAATAAACGCTCATTTCATTCAACAAAACATCCTCTTACAGTTTTCACAACCTTTTACTTTTGAAAAAAAACAAAAATGTTGAAATTGTCACTTGTGTTTTTGTTTACCATGATGGTCTGCAGTTCTGGGCTCATCTTAGACCAACTCTGCACAGAACTGAGCAAGAATTTTCTTTGCACAAAATTCTTTGACCCTCCGGAAAGAGAAGCGTGCATGAAAGAAATCGAGCCTGTGTACATTTGGGTATATTTGTATTGAAAATCTAATTTTTAAGAAAGATTTAAACCTATTTTTTAGTATTATTTAGATGATATTATCATTTATTTACCTAATTTAGTTTGAAAACGTATCAGGGTTAATTAATTACGTTTCTCATTAGGTCTCGCTGGAGGTCTGTGTAACAAGGAACGTGTACGATCATAGATGTGCAGATCTTAAAAGCATTTGTCCCAATTACGTATACGTGGCGGTTTATCTACCGGGGTGGCCAGCAGATAGAGAGTACGTCTTCTCTTGCATAACTACACTACTGGGATCCCTTATTCCCCTCCTTTGTCTCTTGTTTCTGATGGGCTGCTCTACCTTCTTCTACTTGCGAAGCAGAAGAGGGGAGACCGAAACATCTATTTGGAGGCCAAGATCCAATTACGGCACACTTAAGTAAGCAAATTGTTTCGCTGGTCTTTTTAATTAATAAAACGATACTTTGTGACAATCTAACTTCAAGAGTAATAAATATGTTTTCATATTTAAATTCTTTAGTGACGTTGACGGGACAGACGAGGAGAATATACAGTTGAGAGGGTAAAGAAAGTTTTATTGTTAAGCAATTGTTGAAAAACTAATTACTTTTGAATTTAAGTTGGTTTAACAATAAAATTATTTGATAATTTTAACACTTATATTTAAGTTTCGGCTACGAAGAAGAGGAAGACCAGTTCTTATGAAAACAACAAGGATCATTTTTAAAAAAAGGTTTCTATTTTTAATGAAATGCAGCAATCATATCGTACAGTTTAATTCGAAGTTGTTTGACATTTGTAATTATTAAATTAAATTCTTCCGTTGTCAAAACCTTCCCTGATCGATGTAAAGCACAAAGTTTGACCTCCTTTAGAGTAACAACAAATAACATGTGTTCCAATTGTAATTTACTTGGATTTTCCTTATCTTCGATACGCTTCCTAATGCGATTGAGTTTCTTTTCAATCTTTCCCAACTCACTTTCTTTGCACTGTGTATTCATATTAGCTCAAAATTTAAGAAATAAATTTTCTTACTTTTAAAGATGTCCAGACGAGAACAAGTTCTGTGTTGAGATTGAAGTGAAACATCTTTCAATTTGGACTCATTTATACCCATTTTAGAGCTATCCTTAGAGGTGTAAATATTTGGGAATCTATATTTTATGATTTTAGTGAGACCATTTTCTATATCTATCGAGTCATACCCTTGATTGGTCAACATACAGATAGTTGATGCAACCTGTTTTCGAGGGTAAGCTAAAATATGTGTAATTTTTTTATTTTCAGATTCGTAACGAAACGGACAAAAAAATTAAGAGCGCTTAAATTATATTTTTTATTTACATCTCGTATATTTTGCAAAAATAAAAGACAAACAAGACAAACCACATGTTTATTTAGAACTTATTTCTTTGATAATTTCAAAATATTCTTGAAGCAAGTGATCGTACAGTATTTCCCGCTCGATTTGCCACATTTGATTGCCTTCGCCGCCACGATTTGTGTATTCAATGAGATTTTTGGTTTGATCGCAGACATCTTGTAGCTTTGCAAGGGGTTCTCCTTCTAAACGTAGAGCATTTTTCTCAGTGAAGAATAAAAGGTTAGACAAGAATAATTCCAATTTCTCAACAAGAAATTGGGCACACATTCTAATGAAGTCAAAGATGTTTACTGAAATCTTATCTGAAATAACGCTCTCTTAAATACTCCCCACGTTAACTCTGAAAACAGTTTTGACTTTTGCAAAACAAAAGAAGGCGTGCGAATAATTGGAAATGATAATAAATTATGACTCAATCGTTTTATAACGTATTATAATAAACAACAAATTAAAGGAGAAATGTTTAATAAATATTACTCGGAAGTGTTTACGACGTGGTGAATCATTCAGTAGAGGTTATCAATACACTCCGGACTTGATGCTTATTCATAATTTGTTTTTGACGAGCGAATGAACAACATTGCAGAGAAATAATTTGGTCCATCTAAAAACATAAATAAAATTAGTACTGATTCGATAATGTTAAGATCGGAAAATTGATTGTATCAGCGTACTTTTTGGTATTTTCAAACTAAGCCGACTCTAAAAACCTGTTTTAATGGGGAGCCTTAGTAAGATTCAGATGTGAAGTCAATAATTCGTTAAAAAAGTTTTGAAAGATAAAGTACCGGCAAATTATTGCTTATCACAATTGTCTTTGAAGAAAATCGATCCTTGCTTGACCTAGTGTTGAAACTTTATTTAAATAGAATAAACGAAGTTCATAAATTGCTGTCAAAACTTGCAAAATATAAAGTCTTTCACTTGTCGACAATGTGAGCTTAGTCAAAGAGCGTTTCACCTCCTTTGCAAAGTATTTGAGTTCTGTCACTATAAAAACGTCTGTATCTATTTTTGCATTCAATCTTGACAAATAATTCACATCACCCATGATGAACTAATTAAGCAGCTGTAGCGGGTGCAGATTCTTCGTAGGAAAATATCCCATCTTCGTCCAAAATAACGTAATGGGGTTGTTCGATTTCCCAATATTCAGTCGGTAACACTTCAAAGTAGGTCTCAATGCTAAATTGATTTAAAAAAACATTGTAGCCATCATTGCTATGAACAGAGAATTCTGGATCACAATGAGCACAAAGGCAATTTTTTCTTGAACATTTCGTTGCCGGACAAAGTGTAAAATGTAATTTCAATGCCTCGTATCCCTGAATTTTAGTTTTAAAACAATATTTGCAGCCTACGTATCCTGAGAGTACCTCACTTGAAACATAAAACATAACCTTTTTCATTTCTTAAAAATGTTCGAAATAAAGGTTATCCTTTATGAAGAAGTCACAAAAAATAAAAGTCATTATTTGCACGAAAACACTTAATATGAATATAATTTACACTGAGTTATTCAGTGTTTGAAAAAAGACTGTTGGTATTTTGTTGGTCATTCACCTTTTTATCGTAAACCTAGTGCATTTTTTAAGGCGAATGGACAAAAAATGCATTTGGCAACATTGGTACATTTTTTTATTTGACAACGGTGAGAGGTGCGACATGAAAAGTAAATAAAGGTCAACTATTTTCTTCATTCCAACTTCTCACTTCCTCGTTCGTGTTTAAAAGAAAATTCTGATCATGGCTGCGCAACTTCAGGCAAACCTCGATGCCAAAAATTTGGAGATTGACAGGGCACAGGAGGTTCTCTCCAACCTCGAGGACGAACTTCGTTTCCGCGAGGCTCACAAGAAGGCTTGGAAGGAACAAATCATGTTAAAAATGGTGGTCGCCTTCTATGAACGGGACATTGACAGGCAAAAGAAGTTGTCGAAAAGACTCGACTCTCGATGCAAGGTAAAAAATTATGCTTTAGGTTTTTAATTTCATTAACTTGCAATGTTACCTTTACCAATGATGTGCACCTTTATTTAGGTGTTCAATGCCCAGCTTCGTAGCCTGAGGCGAAGAATCGAGACTGCCCAGAGTAACTTTGTCCGACTCTTGGGAGAAAGGGCAATGATGGGAAAAAGACACTGGAATACTCGCCTCCGCAAAAGGTGACCTTTTATTTGTGGTCTTTCTTTTAAATGTATCGTTTATGATGAACATTAGTTTTTCTAATTTTGAAATGAAGAATATTCGCTTTGTTCTTCTGATGCATTCCTTAGATTAATTACATATTCTTTTCCGTAATTTTTAAATCATGCACATCATTTTTTCAGACCGTAATTGAAATCTGCCAATCATCTCGTCGACAAGGATTATGCTAAATGAGGTGATCACTTTACCTTTTATCTAATAATTGCATTCCTAAATATTGGTGTTAAAAGGAGGATAATGAATTGTTATTCTTAATTATTTTAGAATTGGAAAAGAACCTCGTTCGACGAATCATTCATCTTTTAAGCTTAGGTAACGTTAATTTAAATCATGGTTTTAATTTTTCGTTTATTCCATACTTTTTTAATTGAAGTTGAAGATGATTTAGCATTAGAATTAATAAGGTCATCATTGTTTCAATTTCAGACTCGATTCAATAAAAAATCGTACAAGCTCTTTTACAATGGACCAAAAGGCCCGAGGTAATTACTGTACTTTTGTGTAATTCTAAAACTTTGCAACGTATTTCTTAGTGTTGGAGTACTTTAATTTAATAGTATCTTTCTCTCTCTCTCTCACAGACCTCGGATATTTCGACTCGCAGGAATCCGCGCCTTCAATAATTAAAAATGTAGCCCGAGGCAAGGTAATAACGTTGTTTTTTATAATTTTTAAAAACTTTTATCTTTGATTTGTTGATTTGTCTTTGCCCCATTGTTTAAAATTATCTCCTTTCTCACTCAGATTCTCGGAAAAATCAAAATCTCGACTCCAGCATAGTGGAGCAATGGTGAAAAGCCGATCTGGCAAGGTAATGATTTTAATTCTTAAAAATGATTGATTATTACTTTTTATGGATAGAATTGATGGTTAGTGTTCAACCTGCGTTTCTTTCTCTCAGATCTCGAAGCTCAACAGTGCGATGCTCAATCGAAAAACTGGATCAAATGGAAAAGCACTTACGAGAAAAGGTAATTACAGAAATTGTATTCCTTTAAAATTAATGATCGGTATATCTATGTTTAGAACTGTCACGTGATCGATTTTCTCTCTCTCTGTCTCACTTAGATCAACTCCAAAAATCAAAACGGGATTTCGGCCATCTCTAAACGTGAAGCCACCCTTATTGGTTCGAGTTAAAACGTAAGTGTAAATTTATTTGTTTTTTACAAAAAATATAATGTTTTAGATATTTTCGATGTTTAAAACTGTCACGTAATCGGGTTTATCTGTCTCTCTCAATCAGGTCTCGCAAATATCGATAGCGAAGATGTAAATCGGGATCCCAGCCAATCTCGAAACTGATGCCTGAATTCTGCATCCCGTCTTTACTCGAATCAAAATGTAAGTTAC
>JAIXOW010000356.1 GCA_027486615.1 Oxalobacteraceae bacterium
CCTGAGGGTCTTTAATTACGCGGCGTGGAAAGTTGTGCAGCTATCAATTTGCACTAATTAGTCACTGGAACCTTGTCTTTTTTAAGTTCGCGCTCTTCTTTTAAGAGTTTAGTTTTAATGCGATTACGCTTTAAGGGAGAGAGATATTCAACAAAGACCTTGCCTAACAGATGATCCATTTCATGTTGTATACAGACTGCCAACAAACCATCAGCTTGCTGTTCAAAAATTTTACCTTCAGCATCCTGTGCTTTGACTTTAACTTCGACTGCACGCGCCACACCATCATAAATACCCGGCACGGATAAACATCCTTCTTCATGAATTTTGCGCTCTTCACTGGCCCAGATAATTTCAGGATTAATCAGTACGAGTAATTGATCTCTTGTTTCAGACACATCAATCACAATTAATCTTTCATGTACGTCAACTTGTGTCGCAGCAAGCCCTACACCTGGCGCGTCATACATGGTTTCCGCCATATCAGCGATTAATTTTTTTAAGCGATCATCAAATGCCAGCACAGGCTTAGCAACTTTATGCAAGCGAGAATCTGGATATCGCAGTATGGGCAGGAGTGACATTCAGCTTTTATACAACATCAAAAAAAATAGCACGGTTTTCATTCGAAGAAGTTGGTTAGCTAGTGCAAAATCCCCGTCTTCTCGCGCTTGGGCTTGCGCGTAATCTGATCATGGATCTGGGACTGGCAACCGATGAAAAAGTTTAGCACAGCTGTATTTTTCTTCCTCATGAGCTCAGCATTAGGAGCCAACCTCAGTACAAAGAATAAAACCGTACCTGTTACATCCTCTACACCGTCCTCAGTTCCAGCTGTGCTTGCATCTCCCGCCACCACCACACTAAAACTAAGCCCACGTGCACGTATAGAAACACAAGCACCAGTTGCATCGCCCACTTTTATTACACAAAGTTTTTCTAGTCTACGTTCACAGCTGCTATTTCTAAATGCTATCGACGTGATCCTAGCGCCTAGCATCAGCACAATACAAGCAGGTCAGGTCTTGGGGGGAGTGCATCAGTCTGTATTCGCAGTCGGCACATTACACCAACAAACTTCATTTGATGTGGTTCGAAGTTGGCAAAAAATCATCGATCCAACAAATGGGCAGTTACTCGGTATTGTAGGTAAACGCATAGGCAAAGTAGAACTCGTACTCGCTGCTGATTCCAATAACGCTTTACATGAATTCATAGTCACGCAAGCTTGGTCCGAATTATCTACGGGTGATTTGTTGCTGCCCGCAGCCAGAGATGAGAGGTCGAATCCTGTATTCGATAAGCAAGCCACCCAAGGCCAAGCTGCATCGGGTCGAATCACTACTTTAATGCGCGAAGGGATATGGGCTGGCACTCTCGATGTCGTCGCAATTAATCTAGGCACTCAGCAAGGCATGCATGCTGGGGCGACCTTATCGGTCTTAAAGCAAGCTAAAATGAATCATACCTCTGCGCTAACCATCTCCTCTCAGTCTGTTATGCAAACTATTGCAACGCTATTTGTATTCGATGTGAACGAGCTCGCTGCTTTTGCTGTTGTGATGCAGGCCAGTGATGTTATTTCTGTTGGCGATAGCGTTGTATCGATTCGGACACCGAGCAAATGAAACAACAAGATGGTTTAGCTGCATGGCTCAGGCTAATGGCAACCGAAGGTGTGGGTACGCAAACTGCAAGAGATTTGCTCACCTACTTTGGCCTGCCTGAAGAAATTTTCAACGCAGGTTTTTCCGCACTACAAAAACGCATTCCTGAAAAAATTGCACGCGTCTTGTCTGCACCAATTGCGCCGGACATTCAAACTCACATAGAACAAACCTTAGCTTGGGCGGCGCAAGAAAATAATCATGTCATCACGCTTGCTGATACTAGCTATCCACAAGCTTTACTGCGTATCGCGGACCCACCCACACTGCTTTATGCAAAAGGTAATAGTGCCCTGTTAAACAAGCCTGCGATTGCAATAGTGGGTAGTCGAAATGCCAGCGCCCAAGGCATGTTGAATGCCGATCGCTTTGCGCAAAATTTAAGCGATGCTGGATTAACTGTCGTCTCCGGTCTCGCTTTGGGTATAGATACCGGCGCTCACACCGGCGCCCTACAATCTGCCAAAGCTGCCCATAAAGCCACCAATATCGGTTCGAGTATTGCTGTCGTTGGAACCGGCCTAGATATTGTCTATCCAGCTGCAAATCGAGCACTTGCGCACCAGTTAGCCGACGTTGGCTGCATAATAAGCGAATATCCCTTAGGTACGCCGGCGATAGCGCATAACTTCCCACGTCGAAACCGTATTATTAGCGGACTTTCCTTGGGCGTATTAGTCGTCGAAGCTGCGGCACAATCTGGCTCACTGATTACAGCCCGCAGTGCTTTGGAGCAGGGGCGCGAAGTGTTTGCTATTCCTGGTTCGATTCATTCACCGCTAGCCAAGGGATGTCATCAACTCATACGACAAGGAGCCAAGCTAGTGGAGTCGGCGCAAGATATTCTTGAAGAATTGCGTTTGGATAATCCGCTTATTCAAACTAGCTCAGGCAATGCGATGCCGATTGCTGCTTCAAATTTATCTGACCCCAAACTGCAAAGTTTGTTGGAAAACATGGGACATGATGCGCTGAGCGTGGATCAACTCGTCGCTCGCTCCGGTTTTCCTGTTGCATCTGTTCAAGCAGCCCTTCTGCATTTAGAAATGCAGGGACATATTGAATGTCTGGCTGGAGGACAAGTTAGGCGATTAATTGCATAAAAGTTTATTTTTTTAAATAAATTACGCTGATTTACACCGACCTCGCAAATTAAATAAATCGCGCTAACACTAGGAATTTAATGAAAAAAAGCCAGTTTTTGCCTATTTCTGGCTAAATTTCTACTAATTTTGGCTTGTGTCGCCTCTCAGATAACGCTACATTAGAGCAATGTTTGATGTCCTCGTTTACCTATACGAAACTTATTACCGCCCAGATCCCTGCCCTGACTCAGAGGCTTTGGCAAAAAAATTGACGGCTATCGGTTTTGAACAAGATGAAATCACCAAAGCGCTAGGTTGGCTGACTGATCTTGCCCAAACTACGAATGAAATTTTCAGTCAGCAAGCTAGACAGACTGCCTTTTCTTTTGGATTTCGTGTCTACGCTGAACAAGAATTCGAGATTTTAGGTACGCCTGCCATCGGTTTCATTCAGTTTTTAGAATCTGCTGAAGTCATTAATGCTCTTCAGCGAGAAATCGTAGTCGAGCGTGCTTGTGCTTCAAGCGAATCACCGATTTCTCTCGATAAGCTCAAAGTCATCGTATTAATGGTGCTGTGGAGTCAAGGCAAAGAACCAGACGGCTTGATGTTTGATGAGCTGTTCAGTGATGAAGATGATTCAGAAACCCGTCTTTATCACTAATAATTCGGTACCAAGTTCGAGAAAGCCCGCTACATTAGCGGGCTTTTGATTTTTAAACGCCCAAAAAAATTTACCGAATTGCAATCAGGTAAAGGTAAGAACAGTAACTTTGAAGCGTGTAACTTGCAGATTTTGCAGCAACCCGCTTATCATTGGCCGCACAATGATTGATGTTGCCAAAAAACTAGTTTTGCGCAGCTCTATAAAATGCCGGTGTTTACAA
>JAIXOW010000341.1 GCA_027486615.1 Oxalobacteraceae bacterium
ACACATGAAAATGAAAGTGTCACTCGCATGAAAATGCTTTTTCTGATTGTCTCGCATGGTGTTTATAGGTTGTTAGTTAGAAAAATCCGCAGCCGCAGCGATGTAAAATTTAACAAGGTGGCAGTGTTAAAATTTTTTGTTTACTAAAAACAAAAATTAGTTGAATAACGATACCAATAGCAACAGCATCTGCGTTGGCATAAGAATTAATTTTTTGAATTAATCAAGGTCTTAGAAATAAAGTGTTAGCGGATATTGATTACAAGACTTCTTATTTTGTGTCACTTGTGCTTGGAGCTTTTGACTTTAAATCCTATTCCTATTTTTCTAAAAGACCTTCGCTTTCAGATGTTTAAACTTAAACAAGGTATTGGTATTGATGAGATAATTCTTAACCTTAACCTGACCCTGACATCTTCAGTTCACAAAAAGGAGTAAAAAAAAGTTCTTCAACGGTCTATAAGATCAAACATAAGTTTGCTAACTGATAACGATAACAACTGATTCATTTAGTGAACTCTCGACTAAAATAAATAATTTCAAATTAAACTTATAAGAGATTTTGTTTCATGTGTTGATTAGGATTAGGGTGTTAGCGTTGGCAGAAAATGCCTCTTTACATGTTTTATAACACGTTTTAGAACTTTGAATTATGCTTTCAGGCTTACAAAGTGAAATAATAGGCAAAAAAACAAAAAAATTTTCAGCTATTCACTTGTCATTCAAAAGTCTTTCTGAAATATTCTCAAGAAAATTTTGACAAAAGAATTATTGGTAATTTCAGTTTCAGTTTCTGAAACAAAAAAAATAAAAATGGCTTCGACTTCTATCACATCTTGTGACTGTAATAGAAGCAGAAGTAGATCATCGTCCGCAAACTCGTTATTCATTTCCATTTCTTTCAATCTGATCCGCTGTTGTGCGGCGTTGTCATCCCTCTTGGAACAAATAAAGATTGTGAGAACATTTAAAATGCATTTTCTTGTTTTGTTTTGGTGATAGCGATAGCGATAGCTCAATTCTAATATTTTTTCTTCTTCTTTTTCAACAATCCGTACGAGGAATATAAATTGAGGGTAGAAGTAGAAGTAAATCTCTTATTTATATTTATTAGAATCATTGTTTTTTTACAATACGTTTCAGCTCGATATTGTTAAAAGCTTGATGTCTTGAACGATTTTTTCAATCCTAACATTTCCCTAATTCTAACCCTAACATTCTATTCTCATTCTCAATCTCAATATCTCAATTTCGAGGGTGGCAAAGGCAAAACTCCAACCACCCTCTACCTTTTCTTTGGTCTGTGATATCATAATCATATCTTATAGTTATTAGAATCATTGTTTTTTACTGTTGAACGATAACGATTTTTTCAAATTGTCATTAAAAGAAATTTTTGCAATTTATTTTTTTCAACTTCAACTCCTCATTTTTTTTTAATGAAACAGGATACGATGTTAGTATTAGCGTTAGCGCAAAAGCAAAAGCTATTTGTAAATATCCTAGAACTTAGAAATTGTCTGAGTATGAAGAATTGCGTTAGAATTGAAATGTAAGCCAAAAACAGTTTTTGGGCTAGGTTTGTGTTTTTAATTCGATAATTGAAATGGATTCTCCTGTTTCTGATGTTGTTGTTGATACAAAAATTTTGTAATCAAGTCCTAATAGAGTTGCAGCAAGATATATATCCAGTGTCGCATGGCTCAGTTTTGTCTCAAGGATTTGAATTAATTTTTGTTCTTGGCTTTGACAACAGCTTTGCTGTCTGTAGGTTATGAATATTTTCGTATTCTGAATCTCATCATCAATTTTTTGAATCAGTTCTTCCGGTAGATTATTTTTTTTTGATAGAATTTCTTCTTTATATAGACGCTCACGTTCGTATATGGATGTTGTTAGTTTTTTCCATCGTTCTTGTTTTCGTTCTTGTTCTTCAAATTCAAAGGTAGAGGTAGACATCCTAACTAGAATTAGAATGATGAGATGAATCATAAAGAAGTGAAAGTGAATCAGCCTTTGATAATAAACAAAAAATAAAATTTGAATCAACTAAGAATAGATTTTATGTTCACGTATGAGGAATGAAGAAAATATAAATTGAGGGTGGAGCTCGCTCTCATGGTAAGTTTACCTTACCGCTCAAGGAGGGTGTGTAGGAATCGGAATCAAGAAAAAGAAGAGAAAGCTTAAGATATATCGCGTTCGCAGGTGCGAAAATTCCTCTTCTTCCTCGAGAGGGTGACAAAACACCACCCTTTATCTTCTCTTTATTCATTTGTATTTGTCATTCAAAAGTCTTTCTGAAATATTCTCAAGAAGATTTTGACAAAGAATATATTGGTATTGATAGTTATTTAAAATCTTTTTCGGAGATAATCTCTGTTTCTGAAACTGAAATTCAACTCGTCACTTTTAGGTCTATTACTTTTAGGTTTTGAAAAATTCTCACTTTGATTTGAAAAGATTTTCACTTTCAGATAATTTCGTTGAAAATTTTTTATTTCAATCAATTTTAGGTTTGAAAACTTAGTCTTAGTCTTAGTGAAAATTTTCTACTTTCGAGTGAAAATTTTCAATATCTTGAATCACCGGAATCGTTTGATCCTGGGTTGAAGCTATTCAGACTCAAAGTCTCTCAACAGAAATCCCTGAGCCTGAGTCTGTAGAATTTTCTATCATGACGTCTGTGAATGATAGCAAGGACAGTGAACATCAACATCAAGAACAATTGCTGATGGAATGGTAATAACAAATAGAAATAGGTTTGTTTTTGTTTTTCTGGAAAGATGATGATGATGTTGATGTTGATCTTTTATGATACAGGACAGAAGAAGCTGAGATTATATATGATGCCAAGTTAAGAATTGTTCACCTCCTCATGATTCAGAAAAATCTACCGATTCGCGAAGTTTCGTGGGTTATGTCATTTGTATCACAGGCTTTTGACAATATCTATAACGATATTTGTCAAGGAAAATTGTAACTGAAACAGACTGGCTGGCAATAGCTTTCTTGAGTTATTGCAGGATGGATTTTTTGAATTTGAATATTAATGTTAATAATAATAATAACGAAAACTTAGACTTAGACTTAGACTTAGTGAAAAAATTTTCAGTTTCACCCCTGAAAATTTTCACTTTTAGGTCTGAATACGTCGTAAACGTAAACTTGGTGTAAAATTTTTCACTTTCAGATAATTTTGTTGAAAATTTTTTTACTTTCAATCACTTTTAGGTTCTGAAAATTTTCCCTTTCAAAAAAGTTCTAAATTTATTGAAAGATTTTTCACTTTCAAGATAATTTTTCGTTGAAAATGAAAATTTTTTACTTTTTTTCATTTTTGGGTCAGACCCTGACCCTGCAATAACTCTAGAAGTTTATCGCCATCGGGAAACAGTACTTTGAAGAAAAGAAAGATGGACGAAATAGATCTAGAGTTATTACCACATTGGAAATTATGACAAAGGATGGGACAAGTAAGAAACTGAAATAGCAACAGCTCTTCTTGAGTTATTGCGGAATGGATTTTTTCGGATTTGAATTAATGACAATAATAATAATAATAATAATAATAATAATAATAACAACTGAGAGAAAAACTTGAAATAATAACATCATTCTAAATTTATCAAATAATTTGTTTTATTTTTATTTTCACTTACTTTTTTGAAGACGACGAAGACTTCCCTGAAAGTTTTCACCCTCTCCCTGAAAGTTTTCACTTTTAGGT
>JAIXOW010000246.1 GCA_027486615.1 Oxalobacteraceae bacterium
CTGCCATTATCTTCGCAGTAATGGCTACGATTGCGACCACCAGCAAACGTGATTTTTCAGGTATGTCTAGCTGGTTGTTTGCAGGTGTGATTGTTTTGCTATTGGCGAGCATTGCTAATATCTTTTTACAACTCACCATCTTGCAATTAGTTGTATCAGCGATTGCTGTATTGATTTTCTCTGCTTATATTTTGTTTGATGTTCAACGCATCATCAACGGTGGCGAAACCAACTACATTACCGCTACTCTTTCTATCTACTTGGATTTATATAACGTGTTTGTGAATCTGTTATCGATTCTAGGTATCGTTGGTGGCGACAGAGACTAATTTGTCTAAGTTGTCAGTTCACAAAAATGCCGGCTACTCAGCCGGCATTTTTTATTCTTCAACTGGCTCTATCGAACACGGCAATCGACTCTACATGTGCAGTGTGGGGAAACATGTTGATGACACCCGCTTGTGATAACACATAGCCCGCTTCTACCAGTATGCCGGCATCACGTGCCAGCGTAGCCGGATTACAAGAAACATACACTATACGACTAGGACACTGATTGGGCTCTAGCTGCATCAGACTTGCTATGGCATTGCATACTTCCATCGCACCTTCACGTGGTGGATCAATCAGCATGCGATCAAATTTTTTCAGTGCACGTAAATCTTCCAATGTGAAAGTAAATAAATTACGGCTAAAAAATTGTGTCTTCGTTTCTAACTGATTATGACTTGAATTTGCCATTGCTCTTTCAGTCAGCGCATCACTACCCTCTATACCGATCACTTCTTGAGCCAAGGTTGCCAAAGGTAATGTGAAATTACCTAAGCCACAAAATAAGTCTGCCACTCTGTCAGTGGGTTGTACATCTAGCAAACGTAAAGCACGAGCAACCAACACACGATTGATTTGATGATTCACTTGCGTAAAGTCAGTCGGTTTAAAAGGCATGCTAATGCCAAATTCCGGCAAGGTGTAATACAAAGGATGTGTATTTGGATAAAACGGCACCGCCGTATCGGGTCCTTTAGATTGCAACCACCATTGCACGCCCCATTCATCTGCAAATGCCATTAACAAGGCTTTGTCTTCTTCAATTGGTGCAGCCATCACTCTAAGAACCATGACGATGACTTTGCCATTCGGTCCATCACCCAAAGCTAATTCGATTTGCGGCAACTGATCACGAATACTCAATGCTGCAATCAGAGAACGCATAGGCATCAACATTGCCGACACACTAGGCGGCAAAATTTCGCAAGACTTCATATCAGCAATAAAGCCAGATTTCTTTTCATGAAACCCTATCAAGACCGTGCTTTTTTTTACGACATAACGCACTGAGAGTCGCGCTCGATAACGATAACCCCAATTCGGCCCATGTATAGGACGCAACAAAGTAGAAGCTCGTACCTTACCGATGAAACGCAAGTTATCTTCTAAGACACGCTGCTTAGCAGCGACTTGAGCAGAAGGCTCAAGATGCTGCATAGCGCAACCACCGCACACACCAAAGTAAGCACACTTGGCTTTGACTCTGAGTGAAGACTCACGCAACAATGCTGTCATGTGCGCTGCTTCCCACTTAGATTTTTTGCGGAAAGATTTAAATTTAACAATCTCACCCGGTAATGCAGCTTCAACAAAAATCACTTTGCCAGGTGTGCCGTCTTCATTATCTAAATGTCCTACACCACGTCCCTCCATATCGAGGGACTCAATGGTAATAGTATCTTGCAGTGACTGAGTAGGCGGAGTATTCATGAGACTAAAAAGCGAGCACTAAGGGTAAGTGCGATAAAGAATCAGCGTGCAGGTAGAAGCGAAGCAGGATCAACTGGCTTACCTAACTGACGCACTTCAAAATGGAGTTTGACGTTATCACTATCCGTATTTCCCATCTCTGCAATTTGCTGACCCTTGGTCACCGATTGGCCTTCCTTAACCATCAGTGATTTATTATGCGCATATGCTGAAACAACACCATCTGCATGATCAATGATAACTAGATTGCCATAACCACGCATATTGTTTGCGTATAACACAGTGCCATCGCCTACTGCTACGACTGACTGACCTGCTTGTCCGCTGATATCAATTCCTTTTTTATTTGCTTCGAAATTTTTTATGACTGAACCATTGGTTGGCCAAATGAATTTCGAAGGACTAGCAGTCGTTGGACTATTTGATGCTGATGTCGTTGGTACGTTACTAGGTGTCGGAGTTGAAGCCGTTTTTGGCGCTGCATTAGTTGGGGTGCTCGATGAGGTGCTAGTAGCCGAACTAGCTGATTCACTTTTTTGAGAATTAGCATTTATCTGTTCAGAGTAAACAGTCTTATTCCCTAGTGGGCCTGTTTTATTGACTGGTGGTTGTGCGGGCACAGGAGCGCTATTTGCATTCAAAGGCTTAACTTCTATGCCTGCATTCAAATCAGCAGGAGCAACACTAACACCCTCTTCGGGTTCTATACGCAAAACCTGTCCAGCTTTAATTGCATTTGGATCGCTTAATTTATTCCAGTCGACTAAATCAGACAGACGTTGATTAAATTGCTGAGAAATGCGAATTAAGGTATCACCTTTTTTTACGGTATAAAAACCAGGCTTGTCTACGATCACTGGTTCTGCTTCAGCTTTTTCTGCTTCTAGTTTTGT
Organism: Oxalobacteraceae bacterium; assembly: GCA_027486615.1. Taxonomy (GTDB): domain Bacteria; phylum Pseudomonadota; class Gammaproteobacteria; order Burkholderiales; family Burkholderiaceae_D; genus Pernthalerella. The sequence goes on from JAIXOW010000246.1 coordinate 2,655, forward strand.
CGTTTGATTTTTTGATTTAATCGGATTAGTACGATCATCTATCGGTGCATTACTAGGCAAGCCACCACAAGCACTCAAGATGCATGTCGCACCTACTAACAAGCCAAAATAAATAGTCGCTCTTTTCATAAACTAAGACTCGCTTCTCGCAATAAAAATATGCTGCTCAACCCAGAGTGCCGGCTTTCAGCGGCACAAAGTGACAAGTCTCCAGGGTTTCGGTTTTCCATTCAAACACACCTGTGCGCAGCACTAATTTCAACACTTGATTTTTTTCTCCTATAGGTGCGATCAATCTGCCACCCACTGCCATTTGATCTAACAAAGCTTGTGGCACTTCTAGACCTGCTGCTGCGAGAATGATGCCATCAAATGGCGCCACCTGAGGAAAACCTAGCATACCATCGCCATAATGTAAGCGTAAATTTGGTATACGTAATTGACGCAAATTATTCCGTGCTAGTTCATGTAGGGGTTTGATACGCTCTATGGAATAAACATCCTTCGCCACATGCGCCAACACTGCAGCCTGATAGCCACAGCCTGTGCCAATTTCTAATACACGATTTAATTTACCTGTGGTCTGCTCACGCAAAATCTCTATCATGCGCGCGACGATATAAGGTTGTGAAATTGTCTGGTGATAACCAATCGGTAGTGATGCATCGATATAAGCCTGACTAGCAAGGCCAGGCTCTAAAAAATAATGACGTGGTACCGCTTCCATCGCAGCTAATACCAGTGGGTCTTGTACACCCTGTTGCTGTACACGCTTAACCATCGCTTTGCGAATTGCATCAGAAACTAGCGTCATGTTGTCATCACGTTTAACCGTGTTAGCAACATTCGCTACCGATTTTTCAGTCGGCGTATTCAATACAGAGGGTGGTGAAGATTTCACTAATACTGGTGCACGTGCTGCCACATTTTTTACTGCAGTCTGGGTACTATTGAAGCGTGGTGCAACGGTAGCACGCGAGCGCGTTGCTTTATCTGTGACCGCATCTAGCGTCAAAGGGAAACGCTTAGGCTTGGCGCCAGATGGTTGATCACTCATGATAAAACCTGTTGCAATCTTTCTAGCTGACTAGCGTGTGTCAAATCAATTTGTAGCGGTGTGACCGAAACACAGCCTTCTGCAGTTGCATGAAAATCAGTACCTGCACTTGCTTCTTTAGCCTTACCCACAGGCCCTATCCAGAAAATATCATTCCCATGAGGATCTTGGGTTTTAATCACTGGCTCTGATTCATGACGCTTACCCAAGCGCGTTGCAACTACACGCTGCAATTTTTCATACGGCAGATTAGGGATATTCACGTTCAACAAAAAAGGCTTGTGTAATGCTTCGAACTTTCTCAGCACGATGTCTTTTGCAACGCGTGCCGCTGCATCTAGATGTGCCCAACGATGATCAACTTGAGAAAATGCAATCGCTGGAATGCCAAATAAATAGCCTTCGGTAGCTGCAGCAACGGTACCGGAATATAAAGTGTCATCACCCATATTCTGACCTTGATTAATCCCTGAGACCACCAAATCAGGACGCTCCGTCAATATCCCCGTCAATGCAATATGCACGCAATCACTAGGCGTTCCATTAATGGAGTAAAACCCATTTGCTGATTGCACAACACGTAATGGTCGATCTAGGGTGAGTGAATTTGACGATCCCGATCGATTGCTATCAGGTGCGACAACGACAATATCTGCAATCGTGGCTAATTGCTCAGCTAGCGCAATAATTCCAGGCGCTAGGTAGCCATCATCATTACTAATTAAAATTTTCATAGAGTGAGGTCGCGTGACACCTAGTGTGTGAAAAATTTTGCATGGAGCGCTCAGACTCACTGCGGCATAGACTTAATAAATATACTCAAGCAGATTTTACCTGAGGACAGCAAGTGATTCATGTCAGATTGATGAAATCTCGCACCTTACCTAGCATGCAGAAATAGCAATGCAATTTAAGACAATTTCTATGCCTTTTACAGTTACTACTCGTCGCTAGGCGCAGTTTGGCTAGCTAGATCACGTTGCAAAAAGCTAATGACCGACCCTAATTCTCGACTACGCGCAAAAGGCGGCAGACTTTGCCAAATACGTTTGCCGTATGGTTTAGAAATTAAACGCGGATCGCAAATCATCAAGACACCACGATCAGTTTCATCGCGTATTAAGCGCCCTGCACCCTGTTTCAGGGTAATAATCGCTTCTGGTAATTGATGATGCATAAAACCATTCATGCCACGCTTTTCCATCTCTGCGATACGCGCTGCTAAGACAGGATCATCTGGAGGTGCAAAAGGAAGTTTATCTATAATCACCACAGATAAAGCATCACCGCGTACGTCAACGCCCTCCCAAAAACTTTGACTACCTATTAACACTGCATTGCCTGCACTACGAAATCTATCCAGTAATTCAGTGCGACCTAATTCACCCTGTACTAATAAAGGCCAATCCCACCCACGTTTTTTAAATTCTTCGCTTAAGCGTTCAGCTGCACGTTTCACTGCACGCAAAGTGGTACACAACAAAAATGCTCTACCCCCTGCGGCCTCTATCACTGGTAAAGCTGCATCAATCACAGCATCAATATAGCCAGGTGAATTAGGAACTGGCAAATCAGTGGGCACATATAACAAAGCTTGATTCGCATAGTCGAAGGGACTAGGCCATGACATCGACACTTCTTCCGATAAACCTAGCTGACTACTGTAATGACTAAAATTATTTTTCACTGCTAAAGTAGCGGACGTAAATATCCAAGCACGCGGAGTACCTTCACGCTGTTTGCTAAAGATAGGTGCAATACTCAAGGGAGTTTGATGCAACTGCAGTGAAGAAGAAAATGCTTCTATCCACAATACATTCGCAGAATCCGCATCATCATTCGATTTTGTAGTTTGATTTGCCGCTACACTCCAACTTGCATAGTGGCTTTCCATTTCCACTGCACGCACTCTACATTGCTCTATCGTTTCAGCACGTTCTGCTTGCGATGCTAGTGTTGTGATCATTTGCTGCAGCATGGCGCGCAAATGTGCCAACGCTGGAAAAAATTCACTGCTCGGTGCTAATTGATTCACAGCCAAACGCGTGACTTCGACGGGAAAGGTCAGTCTCAAATCACGTGCTGCTTTTTCCACACCTGTGACAACCTTGCCCCAATCAGCACCATCACGCGCATGCGTTAAGCCTTCGGCTAAGACATCTCGACATAACTCCAGCACTTGAGAAGTGGAGATAGATTCACCAAAAAATAAGGTCGCTGTATCAGGTAATTGATGCGCTTCATCAAAGATGACGGTATTCGCTGTGGGAAGCAATTCCGCTACGCCTGTATCTTTTAACGCTACATCAGCAAAAAATAAATGGTGATTGACCACTACCACATCTGCTTGTTGTGCTTCTTTACGCGCTTTCATAACAAAACAATCTTGATAACTGGCGCACTCTGCACCTAAGCAGTTATCACGTGTGGAAGTCACTAAATTCCAAATCAAAGCATTTTCTGGAATCTTTGCTAATTCTGCTTTATCCCCTGTGGTGGTGGTTTTCATAAAGCGTGAAATATCACGCAAATAACCCACATCTTCACGAGCAGTCAGCCTGCCGTTTTGTAAGGTGCGATCCAGATGAAAATGGCAAAGATAATTTGCCCGTCCTTTTAGCAAAGCCACCGTCACCGGCGCATTCAAGGCTTTGCGCACAACAGGAATATCACGCAGAAAAAGCTGATCTTGTAAATTTTTTGTACCGGTGGAGATAATCACTTTACCGCCCCACAGTAAAGCGGGTACTAGATAGGCGAATGTTTTCCCCGTTCCAGTTCCAGCTTCTGCTAATAAGGTTGAAGGCTCTGTGATTGCTTGCGCAATTGCGCGTGCCATATCAGTTTGGGATTGTCGAGGACGGAAATTAGCGACTGCAGTAGCGAGCTTGCCTTCGGCAGAAAAAATAGCATCGATTTCTGCATTATGGATGCCGCTATCTAGGGTCGCTGTAACTTGATCAGTCAAAATGGAAGGCACTCATGAATAACAACAAAGGCGGCAAGGCTAGGCCGTAAACCGCATTTTACAGCGTGCAAGGATTGTGTATTGCAAGACAAAATTAGGCCGGAATATCTGGCACTAATTGCATTTTTAAATGAATGATCTGATCTTTAATTTGCAATTTACGTTTTTTAAAACGTCGCAACTGTAAATCATCCACACGACCTACTTGCATTAATAAATCAATCGCAAGATCCAGATCTCTATGCTCAGTCTCTAATGTCGCAAGCTGCTCTCGAACTTGATCAGGATCTTTCATCACTACTATTGACCCACTGGATTGGGTTGATCATCTGGTGAGCCATCAGGTAATCGAATTATTTTTCTACCCTGTGCTTTTTCTGCTTGACGCTGACGCTCAGCCACACCACGATCACGTTCATCTGCTTTATCTTTACGTAAGAAGGCATTCGCTTCGACTTCCACAGCGCGAATAATTTTCTTTGCTTGACGTTGAGTTTCCTTGGCTTTATTTAAACAAGAAGAAACAAAAAACTGCTGCAAACACTCATCTTTGGCATCTAAAAAAGATTCTTGCGTGAGCGCGCGTTCTCGATTTACTTCATCTAAAGCTTGATTAGCTTGCTCTACTGTCTGTATAGAGCCAGCAGGAAAACGTTTTAACAAAGCCGTACTATCAGCAAAAGTAGATGAGGCACACAACATGAGTAAAGTACTCAGCAAAGCTAGCCTAGATGGTATTTTCATCTTAATCACTTTTTTTAATCTCTCTTTATCAGCACTATTTGTCATCTCTACTAATTAGTACGCGATGTCGACACACTTTATTATGCAATTGCTTCCGCAGCCTGTCGTCGACTACTTTCTTTGTATGCGAGCGACTGCATTTCAATAATACGCGAAACGGTGCGATGAAATTCATTCGACAATGTCCCTTCCACATACAGCAGGTCAGGCGCTACGGCTGCAGACATAATACATTTCACTCGATGATCATAAAGTATATCGATAAGCCAAGTAAAACGCCTAGCTTCGGATGCCATGGCTGCAGTTAACTGCGGAATATCAGAAAGTATAACGGTATGAAAACGGTGTGCTATTTCTAGGTAATCATTTTGTGATCTCGCCCCACCACACAAATGGGAAAAACTAAACCAAATCACACCGCCAGCACGTCGCACACATTTCACTGAACGAGAACCTAGTTTTAGCTGACCCTCATCTTCGGAGCGGTCAGCAATACGCGAAAATGCAGCACTCAAGGTAGCATCTGTATTCACACCTAAAGGTTGATGATAGACATCGACTTCTTGCATCACCTGCTGTCGATAATCCACGCCCGCATCAACATTCACTATATCGAGTTTATCTTTTAGTAATGCAATCGCGGGCAAGATACGATCGCGATGTAAACCATCTGGATATAATTTTTCAGGTTCGTAATTCGAGGTCATCACAAACGATACGCCTAGATCAAATAATGCTTGTAGCAAGTTATATAGAATCATGGCATCCGCTATATCAGATACATGAAACTCATCAAAACAAATCAGTCTATATTTTTTAGCAATACGCTCTGCAACTTTTTGTAATGGATCTTCTACATCCTTTTGTTTATCGAGTTCACGGTGTATATCACGCATGAATTCATGGAAATGCAAACGTGTTTTACGCACTACTGGCACTACCAGATAAAAGCTATCCATTAAAAAAGATTTGCCGCGACCAACTCCACCCCATAAATAAATACCACGAGGTACATCAGGATGATTCACTATTTTCTTCAGACGATTAGAACGTTTATTTTTAAAACCTATCCAAGCATCATAGGCTTTTTGTAAACGATGTACTGCACCTCTTTGTGCATAATCTGACTTAAAGCCTCGCTCACGCAGAGCTTGCTCATAATAGTCATACACATCCATATGCGAGGTAATAACTGGCATTATTTTGTAGCAGGCGTCATATCGACGACGATCTCATTTGGATAAGTAAATTGTGAATCACCTATTGGCAAACCAAAGCCAATTGATAAACCCATACCACCGCCGCCGCCACCTGATCCACCCGCTGCACCGACTGCAACACGTGATGCACTCCTACCTTGTGCGCCTGAACGAAAAATCACTTCTGAAGTGCGATAGTCTTGCAACTGACACACCACATGTAAATCGCCTGCAATCTGTCCCACAGGTGCAATCGCTGGTGTAATGATGGTCCACTTACCTGCATCGGTTCGTACTTCGCAGCTCGCTCCCGTCACTGGCTGGGAAAGACTGGTGGTAGAAATTGCAATCTTGCCTGAGTAAGGTGGCAGCGTACTGCATGCGCTCAGCATGCAAACAAAGAATAAAGATAGGATGCGGTGAGTGATGGCACCATGAACACTGATCAACAAACGATATCTGTTAAGCACAAGTGAAATCATGATGCCGATTGAATGAAGAAGCTCAAACTCAGAAATTCAACGCACGTTTATCAACCGCGAGTGCTGCTTCTTTAGTCGCTTCTGAGAGCGAAGGATGCGCATGACAAATCCGTGCAATGTCCTCTGCCGAAGCACGGAATTCCATAGCAACCACTGCTTCTGCAATTAACTCTGAAGCCATAGGTCCTATGATGTGCACACCCAGAATTTCATCCGTTTTCGCATCCGCTAAAAACTTGACCATACCTGATGTGTCACCTAAAGCACGGGCACGACCATTTGCCATGAAGGGGAAAGTCCCCGCTTTATATGCAATGCCTTCTGCTTTGAGTTGCTGCTCTGTTTTACCTACCCATGCAATCTCAGGTGAGGTGTAAATAACCCAAGGTATGGTGTTGAAATTAACATGACCATGTTGACCCGCAATGCGCTCTGCTACAGCCACGCCTTCTTCTTCCGCTTTGTGTGCCAACATTGGGCCACGCACGACATCACCCACTGCCCACACATTTGGTAAGTTAGTACGACAGTCTGCATCGACTGCGATGAAGCCACGTTCATCTAACTTCAAACCCACTGCTTCTGCTTGTAATCCTATGGTGTTCGGCACACGTCCAATAGATATAATGAGTTTGTCAAACACGATTTTATGTGACTCACCTTTTGCATCGGTGTATTCAACACTCACATCTTGTTTGCCTGCTTTAATCGCACCTATCTTCACACCCAGATGAATGCCTAAACCTTGTTTCTCAAATAGCTTATGTGCTTCTTTTGCAATTTGCTCATCGACAGCGCCTAAGAATGCAGGCAAGGCTTCCAGTATGGTGACTTCTGAACCCAAACGACGCCACACACTACCCATTTCTAAACCAATTACACCCGCACCAATTAAACCTATTTTTTTAGGTACAGCTTCTATAGCGAGGGCACCTGTATTCGATAAAATTAATTTTTCATCAAAAGCAGCACCCGGTAATTCACGTGGATTTGATCCGGTTGCAATAATGATGTGTTTGGCTTTTAAGGTTTCATTATCTTTACCAGTCACAGAAATTTCATAACCTTCTGCATCTGCTTTAGTAAATGCACCACGACCATGAAAGAAACTGACTTTATTTTTCTTAAACAAATACAAAATACCATCGTTGTTTTGTTTTACAACCGTATCTTTCCTACCTAGCATTTGTCCGAGATTAAGTTTTAAACCTTTGACTTCAATTCCATGCTCTGCAAAGCCATGACCAGCATGCTCAAAATGCTCAGAGGATTGAAGCAAAGCTTTAGAAGGAATACACCCGACATTCGTACAAGTACCTCCAGGTGCAGGACCACCTTTTTCATTTTTCCACTCATCGATACAAGCTGCAGAAAAACCTAATTGCGCAGCACGAATAGCTGCAATATAGCCGCCAGGGCCACCACCGATTACGATGACATCGAAATTTTTTGACATGATGATTTCCTTGAAATCTGATCGCATTCCATTAAGTCAGATACAACACAACTCTATCTGACGTACTTAGAAAAATTCAGAGCCTGATACACCTATGTGTGTGATGAACCGCTAGCTTGTCAGCACACAGCTAGCGGCATCATGAGAGGCTCAACTATGATTAGAGATCCAGCAGCAAGCGCGCAGGATCTTCTAGCGCTTCTTTCATTGCCACTAATCCTAAGACCGCTTCACGACCATCAATAATGCGATGGTCATAAGACATTGCCAGATAGTTCATAGGACGAATAACGATTTGTCCATTTTCAACGACAGCTCTATCTTTGGTTGCATGCACACCCAAGATAGCGGATTGAGGTGGATTAATAATCGGCGTAGAAAGCATAGAACCAAACACACCACCATTAGAAATGGAGAACGTACCGCCGGTGAGTTCATCGAGTGTCAGCTTGCTATCTTTTGCTTTCACACCAAACTCACCAATTTTCTTTTCGATTTCAGCGATAGACATTTGATCGACATTACGCAGAATAGGCACCACCAAACCACGTGGCGAACCGACTGCGATACCAATATCAAAATAGCCGTGATACACCACATCATTACCATCAATCGAGGCATTAATCACAGGGTATTTTTTAAGTGCAGCGACAGCAGCTTTCACAAAGAAAGACATGAAGCCTAACTTCACGCCATGCTCTTTTTCAAATTTGTCTTTGTACTTATTACGCAAATCCATCACAGGCTGCATATTGACTTCATTAAAGGTAGTCAATATCGCATTCGTTGCTTGCGACTGCAGTAAGCGTTCTGCAATACGTGCACGCAAACGACTCATAGGTACGCGCTGCTCTGGACGATTAACTAAATCAAGATTGGTTGGTACAGCAACTGCAGGTAAAGCATTCACGGTACGCACAGCAGGCGCAGCACTAGAAGCTACAGAGGTAGTACCAGACGCTTTTGATTCCAACGCACCAATCACATCACCTTTAGTAACGCGACCATCTTTGCCAGTGCCTGCGACCGCATTAGCAGACATGTTATTTTCTGCGAGCATTTTCGCAGCTGCAGGCATTGCGATCGATGAGCTAGCAGTAGATGCAGGTGCTGCCGCTGTAGCTACAGGAGCAGCTGAAGGCGCAGCAGTTGGCGAAGCTATAGGTGCTGCTGCACTTGCGCTAGCAGTAGCTTCGGTATCTATACGTGCAATCAATTCACCTGCAACGACACTACTACCATCACCTTTAACGATTTCAATCAATACACCTTGCGCAGGCGCTGGAAGTTCCAACACCACTTTATCAGTTTCAATATCAATCAGATTTTCATCACGAGCAATGGCTTCACCGACTTTTTTATGCCACTGTAATAAAGTCGCTTCTGCGACAGACTCAGATAATTGCGGAACGACTACATCAAGAATTGCCATAACACTCTCCGTTTCGGGTTGTTCTAACGAGGCACCGGCATCCAGTGCCCCGTCGGGTCATTATTTAGTTAGTACAAAGCCTTTCAGCCTTGAAAACGCGGTATCGATTAAAGCCTTCAACTGGGCATAGTGCTTGTCGTAATAACCCACTGCAGGTGATGCACTAGCAGGACGACCGGCATAAGCTAATTTTTGACCATCGGTGAGATTTTCAAAAATATTATGTTGAATCTGGAACCACGCTCCCTGATTTTGCGGTTCATCTTGTACCCACACTAATTCGTTAAAGTTAGGGAAGGACTTGAGTTCAGCAGCGAAAGCTTTATGTGGGAATGGATATAACTGCTCAACACGGATGATGGCAACATCGCTTGCATCACGTTCTTTACGTGCATTGACTAAGTCGTAATACACCTTACCGGAACATGCTAGTACACGTTTTACTTTCTTGTGATCGATTTTAGTATCAACTTCACCTATCACGGTGTGGAATGAACCTTTTGCTAATTCAGATAAAGGCGAACCTGCATCTTTATTTCGCAATAGTGATTTCGGTGTCATGATGACCAAAGGTTTACGGAATAAACGTATCATCTGACGACGCAGCAAATGGAAAATCTGTGCTGCAGTCGTAGGCTGTACAACTTGCATGTTGTTGTCAGCACATAGTTGCAAGAAACGTTCTAAACGTGCAGAAGAATGTTCTGGCCCCTGCCCTTCATAACCATGCGGTAGCATCATCACTAAACCTGATGCACGACCCCACTTCACTTCACCTGAGCTAATGAATTGATCAATCACGACCTGTGCGCCGTTTGCAAAGTCACCAAACTGTGCTTCCCAAATCGTGAGTGTGTTGGGCTCTGCAGTTGAAAAACCATATTCAAATGCCAGCACAGCTTCTTCTGATAAAACAGAATCAATCACTGTGAATGAAGCTTGTTGTTCAGAGATATTTTGCAAAGGGATATAACTGCCTTGATCCCAACGTTCACGATCTTGATCATGCAGTACTGAGTGACGGTGTGTAAACGTGCCACGACCTGCATCTTGTCCAGTAATACGAATCGCATAACCGGATGACACTAAGGATGCAAAAGCTAAGTGTTCACCCATACCCCAATCGAGATTAATTTCACCTCTACCCATCGCAGCACGATCGGCTAAAACTTTTTCAACCAATGGATGCGGTTTGAATTTTTCAGGGTACTGTGTGATGCGATCAGAGAGTCGCTTTAATTCTGCAGCCGGTACTGCAGTATCAGCAGCATCGGTCCATTTACGATTCAAGAAAGGCATCCAATCCACTGCATACTTACTCTTGAAGTTAGTAATCATTGGATCAACTGTGTGACGACCTGCATCCATTGCATCACGGAAGGCTTTAATCATCACGTCCCCACCATCAGCAGGAATTACGTTTTGCGCTATCAGTTTATCGGCATACAGTTTTCTTGTGCCAGGATGCTGACCAATTTTCTTGTACATCAATGGCTGCGTTAATGCCGGTGTATCTTGTTCGTTGTGGCCTAATTTACGGAAGCACACAATATCGACCACTACATCTTTTTGGAATTGCATACGGAAATCGAGAGCGATTTGAGTAGCAAAGACCACTGCTTCAGGATCATCACCATTCACATGTAATACAGGTGCTTCAATCATTTTCACGACATCAGAGCAATACAATGTTGAACGTGAATCACGTGGATCAGAGGTAGTGAAACCAATTTGATTATTGATGACGATGTGCACCGTACCACCTGTGCCATAGCCACGAGTTTGCGCAAGATTCAAGGTTTCCATCACCACACCTTGACCTGCAAACGCAGCATCGCCATGTACTAAGATCGGCAAGACTTGATGGCCATCTGCATCACCGCGACGTATCATCCTAGCTTTGACTGAACCTTCAACAACAGGATTTACAATCTCTAAATGCGAAGGATTGAATGCTAGTGAAAGATGCACTGGTCCACTTGCAGTGGAGATGTCACTTGAGAAGCCTTGATGATATTTCACGTCACCTGCAGGTAAATCATCACCATGCTTACCTTCAAACTCAGCAAATAATTCTTGCGGCATTTTGCCCAGAATATTCACCAACACATTTAAACGGCCACGATGCGCCATACCGATGACAATCTCTTGTATACCTTGATTACCTGCTCGCTGTATAGTTTCATCGAGTGAAGCGATAAAGCTTTCACCACCTTCTAATGAGAAGCGTTTTTGACCTACATACTTAGTATGTAAGTAGCGCTCTAAACCTTCCGCTGCAGTTAAGCGATCAAGGATATGTACCTTTTGCTCGCGCGTGAATGCAGCACTGGCGCGCGTTGATTCCAATCGTTCTTGTAACCAGCGTTTTTGTGCTGGGTCGGTGATGTACATGAATTCTGCACCTATGGAACGACAATAGGTATCACGCAGCGCATTGAGTAAATCACGCAAGGAAGCAGTATCGCCTCCAAAGTACGTATTACTGATGTTGAATACTGTATCCATATCGGCATCACTAAAACCATAAAACGATGGCTCTAGTTCAGGAATCACTGGACGTTCTTGGCGTTGCAATGGATCGAGATTCGCCCACTGGGTTCCAAGAAAACGATAGGCTGCAATCAACTGAGTGACTGCAACACGCTTACGACCCATTTCTGCATCAGCCGATGCGGAGATAGTGCGAATAGGTCCTTGCTTTGCACGTTCAGCAAAGGAAGCAACTACCGGAGCATGGGCTACATCGGGTCTGTCGCTACCATCAACTGCGGGTACGTGTTGCATGGCGTCGAAATAAGCACGCCAATTATCTGGAACTGCACCGGGATTTAAGAGATAGGCCTCGTAGAGTTCTTCCACGTAAGGCGCATTCCCACCAAATAGATAGGAATTGGAGAAATACTGCTGCATCATTTTGCTCACCTTTTCTTCGCGTTTCGCGAGATTAGCGGGTTAGGATGATCTCTGATGCAAATCATCAGAGACTTCCGAAAGGGTCAACTCTGACCCACCTTCACCTTCTGCTTAGCGGGCTTTCCGCATTACAGATTGCACAACATAATCAAGCCGGAGAATAGCATAGGAAACACCGACCAGAAAACAAAAACGGGCCACTCGGGCCCGTTTTCATAAGATAGTTTTATTATCTTTTTGCCATCGGCAGTACATCTCTTTGAGCAGAACCGACAAACAACTGACGCGGACGTCCGATTTTTTGTTCAGGATCTGAAATCATTTCATTCCATTGCGCGATCCAACCTACAGTACGCGCCATTGCGAAGATACCGGTAAAGAGCGAAACAGGAATACCTAATGCAGATTGCACAATGCCAGAATAAAAATCAACGTTAGGATAAAGTTTACGGGAAACGAAGTACTCGTCTTCCAACGCGACTTTTTCCAATGCCATAGCGAGCTTGAATAATGGATCATTTTGTAGACCCAATTCATTCAAGACTTCATGGCAGGTTTCACGCATGAGTTTTGCACGTGGGTCATAGTTTTTATAAACACGATGACCAAAGCCCATCAACTTAACGCCAGAATTCTTATCTTTAACTTGTTTGACGAATTCACCAATCTTGTCGACAGATCCAATTTCTTTCAACATAGTGAGTGCAGCTTCATTTGCACCACCATGCGCAGGACCCCACAGACATGCAATACCTGCTGCGATACATGCAAAAGGATTGGCACCACTAGAACCCGACAGTCTTACTGTAGAAGTGGATGCATTTTGTTCATGATCCGCATGCAAAATCAAAATGCGATCTAAGGCACGAACTAGTACTTCATTGACTTTGTATTCTTCTGCTGGCGTTGCAAACATCATACGCATGAAGTTCGCGCTATAAGATAAATCATTGCGCGGATAAACGAAAGGCGCACCGACAGAATATTTATATGCCATCGCCACTAAGGTTGGCATTTTCGCGATTAAACGAATCGCTGAAACTTCACGATGATGTGGATCATTGATATCTAAAGAGTCGTGATAGAAAGAAGCTAAGGCGCCAACAGTTCCTACTAACACAGACATAGGATGCGCGTCACGACGGAAACCGCGGAAGAAAAATTGCATTTGCTCATGCACCATCGTATGACGGGTGACGGTATCAACAAATGATTTCTTTTCAACTGCATTCGGTAATTCACCATTCAACAGCAAATAGCAAGTTTCAAGAAAATCACAATTCACTGCTAATTGCTCAATAGGATATCCACGATATAACAACTCACCTTTATCACCATCAATATAAGTGATAGAAGAATTACAAGCCGCTGTAGACATAAAGCCAGGATCATAAGTAAAGCGACCTGTTTCGCCATACAACTTTCGGATATCAATTACGTCAGGTCCTATCGAACCTGTATAGATAGGGAACTCTATAGACTTTGAGCCGTCGGAAAACGAGAGCGTAGCTTTAGCGTCGGATGGTTTCATGGTTCTATCCTAAAAAAATTAGCAAACACAGCTTTTTAATTACATCAATTATTTTGCAAGCTTTAGTTTTCAGGCTTGTCTTAACCTGATTAACAAGGCATGGACATGCGGCTGATTTAATTCATCAACAGGTTCGTTTTGCCCCAATAACAAACCCATTAAATCATTGTCTGGCAATTCCATTAATCTAGTGAATGCATCGACATCATCATCCGTCAGACTTAATTCATGCGCATCAAGAAAACGTGACAAGATCAAATCGTTTTCTAACAAGCCTCTACGACTACGCCAACGTAAACGAGAGCGTCTTGCAGGATCATCTTGATGCGCTGCCATAACCATTAAACAGCGCGTCTGACTAGCAATTCTTTAATCTTGCCGATTGCTTTGTTTGGATTAAGTCCTTTTGGACAAACATCCACACAATTCATGATGGAATGGCAGCGGAATAAGCGGTAAGGATCTTCTAAGTTATCCAGACGTTCACCAGTTGCTTCATCGCGGCTATCTGCAATAAAACGATACGCTTGTAGTAATCCAGCCGGCCCTACAAATTTATCAGGATTCCACCAGAACGAAGGACATGAGGTTGAACAGCAGGCACACAAAATACATTCATATAAACCATCCAACTCTTCACGCTCAGCAGGAATTTGCAAGCGTTCTTTTTCAGGTGGAATGGTGGTGTTAATCAAAAATGGTTTGATCGAATGATATTGTTTGAAGAAGTTCGTCATATCGACGATCAAATCTCGTATCACTGGCAAGCCTGGTAATGGACGCAATACGATAGGCTCACTCAACTCATTCAAATTCGTTGTGCAAGCGAGTCCATTTTTACCATTGATGTTCATAGCGTCCGAACCACACACACCTTCGCGGCAAGAACGACGTAATGCTAATGAATCATCCACATCCGCTTTAATGCGCTGCAAGGCATCCAACAACATTTTGTCAGTGTCTTGTAGCGTGACGGTTAGGTCTTGCATATAAGGCTTGGCGTCCTTATCTGGATCGTATCGATAGATTTGAAATTTCACTGTACGTGTCATGATAATAGGCTCTTAGAAAGTACGTGCTTTAGGCTTAAAGGTTTCTACAGTTAATGGTTTAGTGACCACAGGTTTATAGTCCAATCGATTGCCCTCGGAATACCACAGGCTATGCTTCATCCAATTTTCATCATCACGTTTTTCGAAATCACGATGTGCATGCGCACCGCGAGATTCTTTACGTGCTGCCGCTGAAACAATAGTCGCTTTCGCTGTCTCGATTAGATTATCGAGCTCCAAGGCTTCTATACGTGCGGTATTAAATACTTTGGATTTATCTTTGTAAGAAATATGCTTACGACGCTCGTCGAGTTGCATAATTTCTTTAGTGCCTTGTTCTAATAGTTCCTGCGTGCGGAATACACCGCAGTAATGTTGCATGGTATTCCGAATATCGTTAGCCACATCTTGTACTCTCTCAGAGCCAGTCGATGACTCCAGATGCGCTAAACGTGACATTGCTAAGTCAGCAGGATTTTCTGGTAAGTGTTTAAAGCTTTGCTCGCCTAGTTTGCTCGCCACAATGTGGTTACCAGCAGCGCGACCAAAGACCAACAAATCTAACAAGGAATTTGTACCTAGACGATTTGCGCCATGTACTGAGACACAAGCGCATTCACCAATCGCATACAAACCACGCACGATTTCTTGACTACCATTCTTAGGCGCGACAACTTGACCATGAATGTTGGTTGGAATACCACCCATTTGATAGTGAATTGTTGGTACAACCGGAATCGGTTCTTTGGTTGCATCGACGTTCGCAAACTTATGACCAATTTCTAAAATAGAAGGCAAACGTTTACGTATGGTGTCAGCACCGATATGACGTAGGTCTAGCAATACATGGTCTTTCTTAGGACCACAGCCACGACCTTCTTTAATTTCTTGATCCATGGAGCGTGAAACGAAATCACGTGGCGCGAGATCTTTCAATGTAGGTGCATAACGTTCCATGAAACGTTCGCCTTCACTATTAATCAAAATACCACCTTCACCACGCACACCTTCAGTAATCAATACACCAGCACCAGCAACTCCAGTTGGATGGAACTGCCAGAATTCCATGTCTTCGAGTGGTAAGCCTGCACGTGCTGCCATACCCATACCATCACCAGTATTAATGAAAGCATTGGTAGAAGCGGCCCAGATACGACCTGCACCACCAGTTGCAAATACTGTGGTCTTGGCTTGCAAAATCATGGCTTCGCCGGTTTCCATCTCAAGTGCCACGACACCAACTACATCACCATCTGCATCACGCACTAAATCAATTGCCATCCACTCTACAAAGAAATGCGTTTTCGCACGTACATTGCGTTGATACAGTGTGTGCAACATAGCGTGACCGGTACGGTCAGCTGCAGCGCAAGCACGTTGTACTGGCTTTTCACCAAAGTTTGCAGTGTGACCACCGAATGGACGCTGATAAATGGTGCCATCTGGATTACGATCAAATGGCATACCAAAATGTTCTAGCTCGTAGACGACCTTAGGGGCTTCACGACACATGAATTCAATCGCATCTTGATCGCCTAAGTAGTCACTACCTTTGACCGTATCAAACATATGCCAGTACCAATTATCTTCCGACATATTGCCTAGTGATGCGCCGATACCACCTTGTGCAGCAACGGTATGTGAACGGGTAGGAAAAACTTTTGATAATACGGCGACATTCAAACCCGCTTCTGCTAATTGCAAAGAAGCGCGCATGCCAGAACCGCCGGCACCAATAATCACAGCGTCAAAACGACGTGTAGGAATGGAGGATTTAATAGCTGACACGATTTACACGCTCCAAAGAATCTGTACAGTCCAACCGGCACAAGCGACCAGCCAGAGTATGGTGAAGACTTGTAATAACAAACGTACGCCCACTGGTTTAACGTAATCCATCCAGATGTCACGCATACCAACCCAGACGTGATAGTACAAAGCAAGAAAGGTTACCAGTGACAATAACTTAAACCATTGCATTGCAAATAAACCAGCCCAGCCTTCATAGATCACTTCATCGGTAATCAAGTAAGCAACCAGCAAAACTAAAGTAAACAGCGCCATCACAACCGCTGTGACACGCTGAGCTAACCAATCTTTCAAACCATAGTGCGCACCAACCACTAAGCGCTTAGGTCCTATACGTTCGATTGTCATGTTTACGCTCCAAATAATTTAAGGGCGACTAATGCCGTTAAAGGCAAACTCACTGCAAAGACGATGCCTGCAGATTTACGTGCACCTTCTTTGCTCAAGCCTATATGCGCATCCATAATCAGATGGCGTATGCCACCGCATAAGTGATGCAAATAAGCCCAGCTCAATGCAAGAATTGCCAACTTGACTGACCAATGGCGCACATAACCTTGCAAATAGTTGAAGGAAATTTCAGAGGTAATACTTTTATCAAATAGATAAAGCACGAACGGCAGCAATAAAAACATCAACGCACCACTCACACGATGCAATATCGACACCACACCCGCTAAAGGCAAGCGGTAGTGCATCAATTGCGTGATGTGTATGTTGGTAAATCTTCTTGCTGGCTTGGTAGTCACTTCAGACATATGCATCCTTCTAGACTAAAAGTTTCCTAAACACAATAAAACCGCTTGATTCTATCCGTTAAAACACTTCTTTGATTATCACTGCCTGACTTGCCTCATTTGGGCAGTGATATCGTCGATTTTTTTAACCAAAAGCCTTAACTCAATTCATTTTGGTAATGGTGCTGGGAGGTGACATATAGAGCACGCCTTACTTCTACTGGCTTCTCACCATAAGTAAAAGCCACCCGATCAACGCTCAGCAAGGGCACACCCACTGCCACTTTTAATAAGGCTGACGCCGCTTCATCAGCGGCAACCGCCCTTACTTTTTCCGAAGCATGAATCATTTGCGTGCCGAATTCAGCTTCAAATAATCCATACATCGGCCCTTTGTACTCGTCTAATCGCTCTACAGTCAGCCCCTTAAATAGACTACCGGGCAACCAGATTTCTTCCAAAATAATGGGCGTGCCATCAAAAAATTGCACCCGCTTAATGTAGACCACTGAATCACCGGCCTTCATGTCCAGCAAACGGGTTACCTCTGCTGGCCCGCGCATGCGCTTGACCTCAATAATATGATTTTCCGGCTGGTGAGCATCGCCATTATCTGGCATTAGTCGCAAAAACCGAAACTGCACTTTTGCCTCATGATGCGTTGCAACAAAGGTGCCCTTGCCCTGACGTCGAATAACCAAATTTTCTGCCGACAATTCATCAATTGCTTTGCGCACCGTTCCTTGACTGACCTTAAAGCGATAAGCTAATTCAACTTCACTAGGGATCAATTCGCCCGGCTTCCACTCACCCGATTGTAGGCTTTGCACAATCAAGGATTTAATCTGCTGATAGAGCGGACTAAAAGTGGGCGAGCCGGATACATTGCTAGTCACACCAGAATTGCTTGGTGCGCCAGTTGGTGCCGGAGGGAGAACGGTCTGGGTCATGGGTAGCGATTTCACCACAAATGCACCGTTACCGTCCAGAAAATTGTGCAGTATTATGTCTTATATAAGATATAAGATCAGGATTGACACAGTAGATCGACAAGCCTACACTCGCGAGCAAACTTTCTGGCAAGTAAAGTCTTACAAAAACCCCTCTTTTCTTATCATTTTGATCACATTGGAGATGTAACATGGCTAAAACCCCCATGCGCGTTGCTGTCACTGGCGCCGCTGGCCAAATCGGCTACTCACTATTGTTTCGTATTGCGAATGGCGACATGCTGGGCAAAGACCAGCCAGTCATCTTGCAATTATTAGAAATCCCTGATGAAAAAGCGCAAAAAGCCTTAAAAGGCGTGATGATGGAAATTGACGATTGCGCGTTTCCACTGTTAGCAGGCATGACTGCGCATGCTGATCCTATGACTGCTTTCAAAGATATCGATGTTGCGCTGTTAGTTGGTGCACGTCCACGTGGCCCAGGCATGGAGCGTAAAGATTTATTGGAAGCCAATGCACAAATCTTCACCGTACAAGGTAAAGCACTTGATGCAGTCGCTTCACGCAATGTAAAAGTTTTAGTCGTTGGCAATCCAGCTAATACGAATGCTTACATTGCAATGAAATCAGCACCTAGCCTGCCTGCTAAAAATTTCACGGCGATGTTACGTCTCGATCACAATCGTGCGCTGTCACAAATCGCAGCGAAAACTGGTAAGCCAGTGGCAGCGATTGAAAAGCTCTGCGTATGGGGCAATCACTCACCAACCATGTATGCAGACTATCGCTTTGCCACTATCGATGGCAAGTCTGTTAAAGACATGATTAATGATGAAGTATGGAATAAAGACACGTTCCTACCTACCGTTGGTAAACGTGGTGGCGCCATTATCGAAGCGCGTGGCTTGTCTTCCGCCGCATCCGCAGCCAATGCAGCTATTGATCACATTCATGACTGGGTGTTAGGTACGCACGGCAAATGGACCACGATGGGCATTCCATCCGATGGTTCTTATGACATTCCTAAAGATACGATGTTTGGCTTCCCTGTTACGACAGAAAATGGTGAATACAAAATCGTGCAAGGTTTGGACATTGATGCATTCTCTCAAGAGCGTATCAACCTCACTCTCAAAGAATTAACAGAAGAGCGTGATGGCGTAAAACATCTACTGCCTTAAGAAGTAAACCTCAATAAGTAAAGAATAGCGTTGCATGAGATTTTTTTTGCAACGCTATTTCAAACATAAAGCACAGATTTCTGGGATTTGATGCATGCACCCCTCCGTAGTTCTTTTTAAAGAATCGAACATAGCGGTAGCATTACCGATATGCGATCACTATGCAGGGTCAAAAATTATGCGCAAGCAGCAGCACGAATACCGTTTTAATTAATTTTTACTCTGAAAAAGCAAGGAGAGCACATGTCCCACAATACGCTGAATACGCTCAAAGAATTCAAAATTTCTGGCACTAAAAAAGGGAAGTTTTATTCACTCCCTGCACTACAAAAAAAATTAGATATCAATATCGACCGTTTGCCGGTCTCTATCCGTGTTGTGCTTGAATCTGTTTTACGTAATTGTGATGGAAAAAAAGTCACTGAAGAGCATGTAAAACAACTCGCACAATGGAAACCTAAAGCAGAACGCACTAATGAAATTCCTTTTGTTGTAGCCCGTGTTGTATTGCAAGACTTTACTGGCGTGCCTTTGTTGGCTGACCTCGCTGCTATGCGTGGTGTTGCATCAAAAATGAGTAAGAATCCTAAGAACATTGAACCACTGGTTCCTGTTGATCTGGTTGTGGATCATTCTGTGCAAATTGATCACTTCCGTGAAAAAGGTGCGCTCGATCTCAACATGAAATTGGAATTCCAACGCAATAACGAGCGTTATCAATTCATGAAATGGGGTATGCAAGCCTTTGATACTTTTGGCGTTGTACCTCCTGGCTTTGGTATCGTGCATCAAGTGAATCTCGAATACTTAGCACGTGGCGTGCATCATAAAGAAGGTGTGTATTACCCAGATACCTTAGTAGGTACTGACTCTCACACCACCATGATTAATGGCATTGGTGTAGTTGGTTGGGGTGTAGGCGGTATTGAAGCTGAAGCAGGCATGTTAGGACAGCCAGTGTATTTCCTCACACCGGATGTAGTTGGTGTGAATTTAACTGGCATCTTGCGTGAAGGCGTAACCGCAACCGATTTAGTTCTCACTATTACTGAACTGCTGCGCAAACAAAAAGTGGTGGGTAAATTTGTTGAGTTCTTTGGTGAAGGCACATCTACGCTGTCATTGACCGACCGTGCAACCATCGCCAACATGGCACCTGAATACGGTGCAACGATGGGCTTCTTCCCTGTTGATGAAGCAACGATTGAATATTTCCATGGCACTGGTCGCAGCAAAGCAGAAATCGATGCCTTTGAATCTTATTTCAAAGCACAAAAATTATTTGGCATTCCAAAAGTAGGTGATATTGATTACAGCAGCGTGGTTCAACTTGACCTCACTACTGTTGCACCTTCACTTGCCGGTCCTAAGCGTCCACAAGACAGAATTGAAATCGGTCATGTAAAAGCAACCTTCAGCGATTTATTTTCTAAGCCTGTGTCTGACAATGGCTTTAATAAAAAAGCAGAAGATCTGGATGCGGACTACTCCACCAGTGATGGCGTGCATGTAAAAAATGGTGACGTTTTAATCGCTGCGATAACTTCTTGCACCAACACTTCTAATCCTAGCGTGTTACTTGCAGCAGGTTTATTAGCAAAGAAAGCGGTTGCAGCAGGGCTAACCGTTGCACCGCATATCAAAACATCACTCGCTCCTGGATCACGTGTTGTCACTAAATATCTGGAAGCAGCTGGCTTGCTACCTTACCTCGAGCAATTAGGTTTTGGTGTGACCGCTTATGGTTGCACAACCTGTATTGGTAATGCAGGTGATCTAACACCAGCTATGAATGAAGCCATAGTCAAGAACGACATCGTTGCTTCAGCAGTCTTGTCAGGTAACCGTAACTTCGAAGCGCGTATTCATCCTAACATTCGTTCTAACTTCCTCGCCTCTCCTCCATTAGTCGTGGCTTATGCTATTGCAGGTAATGTCACACGCGACTTAATGACTGAGCCAGTTGGTAAAGGTAAAAATGGTAGAGATATTTATCTCGGTGACATTTGGCCAACTAGTGCTGAAATCGCTAAGCTCATGAAATATGCGATGAATGCAAAAACCTTTAAATCAAATTATGCAGATGTTAAGGGTGCGCCTGGAAAATTATGGGAAGACATCAAAGGTGTGGCTACAGGCGAAATTTATAACTGGCCTAAATCAACTTACATTGCTGAACCACCCTTCTTCCAAGATTTCGCAATGGAGCCTAAGGCCGCAGCAACGGGTATTGCAAATGCAC
>JAIXOW010000157.1 GCA_027486615.1 Oxalobacteraceae bacterium
ATAATCAAGGAAGTGATGGAAGACGGTAATAATGCCCCCAGATTTGAACCAACATTGCTGGGTGGGTATTTATCAATTAGCGATGTAGATAATAGCCCTTATTTTATAACTGGATTCGCTCCTAGCCAAAACACCATAGGTTATTTATATGTATGGGGAGGCGGTCAATATATTTACCAAGTTGAAAATAGTGAAATTCAATATTTGAGTGAAGGACAAGAACTTACAGAAACTTTTACTGTCAGGGCAGAAGACGGAACTCAAAAACCTATCAGCTTTACGATAAATGGTGTGAATGATGCAGCTGTGATTGGGGATCTAAACAACAATCAAGTAACAGAGGATGCCGGTAATATCGTAGATGGATTCATTACATTAACAGGAGGAATCACAATTGCGGATGCTGATAATGGTGAGTCCTTCTTCCAACCAGATGTTATTGCTTTATTTACCAATAAAGGCTCACTCGACTTAAATAGCGATGGAAGCTATACCTACAAAGTAAGCAATGCAGATATACAGCCTTTAAATGCAAGCGATCGTTCTAATGATGTATTTACGATTTTTGCAAAAGATGGTACAGAGAAAACGATTTTTATCACGATCAATGGCGTAGATGATGCTGCAATAATTTCTGGCGAAAAAGTTGGTGTAGTGTTAGAAAATGGAAGAGATAACAATAGTGGAACACCAAATGTACTTGGTCAACTTTCTTCTAGCAATGCCAATAATGGCAAGTCTTTCAAATCAGTAGAAGTTCAATCGACTACTTATGGTGAATTCTCTATTACTTCGCAAGGCTTATGGATTTATAAGCTAAACAATAACAATAATGAAGTTAATGCATTAAATGTGGACGGTACTTTAACTGATAGCTTTACGATTTATTCATCCGACAATACAGAACAAATTATTACCATTTACATTAATGGTGCTAATGACACTGCAATGATTGACGGCACTATCAGTGGATCAGTCATTGAAAAAGGCATCTCTAATGGTGATGGCTCACCAAATGGAACTGGTTCATTAACAGCAAGCGATGTAGATAATGTGCCTAATACTTTCCAATTAGTCACTGGTCAGGAGAGTATTAGTAAGTATGGCACATATTCAATCACAGCTGATGGCAAATGGACTTACCTGCTCAATAATGACAATGAAACTGTCAATAAATTAAATTCAAATAGTGAAGCTTTAAAAGATACCTTCACGATTTATTCAATCGATGGCACACCGCAAGAGATTAAAATCACGATCAATGGTGCAGATGATGTTGTGAATAGTGCACCTGTAGTGAAAGAATTAGGACAAGGCGAAAACAAATATGCGGGTAGTGCGAATGTGAGAGAGTTGATTAACCTAGATCACTTTAAATCTAGCACTCCTGTCAATACTGAAGAACAATATAAAGCGAAGTATGATTTTGATCATGTACGTACAGGCCACTTTTCTTTTAGTGATTCAAATCTTACTGATACATTCGCTATAACAAGCAAAGCGGCTGGCCCAGAAGGAAATTTAGGTACACTTAATTTCGATTATGCAAAAGCGAAAGATTCAGGTGGCAATATTATTGATGGTGAATATATTGTTAAATGGACTTATACCGTTAAAGACAGTGACCTTGATTCTTTGAATACACCAGCTACTGGAAGTTCTAGCAAAGACGATGATTTCATAGTAACCATTGGAGATGGCACTACAACAATAGATACTAAAATAATGTTGAATTTATTTGGACGTGATGAAGTTAAGTTTGTTGATGGAGAAAATGAGGGAAATAATGTAATTAAAGGAGCCATTGAAGATGATCTTAAATATGATAATCCTGGTAATGACGTAATTTATTTTGGCAATGGCTACGATGAAGCAAATGCAGAAAATGGAGGTGACGTAATTTATGGCGGAAATGGAGGTGGCTATTTTGAATTGCAATCTGATAATTCAGTTATTTTTGGCGGTGATGGAATTGATTTTTTGAATCATTCTAAATTTAGTGATAACGGATTAACTTTCGGTGGAAATGGTAAGGATAATATTAATTTCTATGAAGTTGACTCGCCTAAAAATAGTTATTCTTGGGGTGGAGGGGATACTGATACGTTCCGTCAATACGAAAAAACTACAGCGCAGAGTAATAGTTGGGTAATGGATTTTAATTTTTCTTCAGCTGGAGAAGGGGGCGATAAAATTATGTTTTTTGAAGAGAGTATTATTTCAGGACTTCTTATTCACGTATGGACTCCAGCTAAGACTCAACTCCTTTCACATACTGCGGATGCTAACCATCCCTTCTTGAGTGAGGGAGCAGAGTATTATGAGTTGAAAGTTCAAACGAGTACTAATTTTATAGATCCCAATTGGTACTCAGTTTTAAATTTAGTTGGTATTGATGATGCCGAGATCACTTTAGATGGTTTATTTGCAAATGGAAATCTAAATCCAATACAGGTGATATGATTTATTTTCGTAACAAGCTCCGTATTTTTTAAATTCGACTCAAATACCCTATCAATTTTTTTGATGGGGTATTTTTATTTAGTAGTCATAAAAAAACCCGCTTAGTTAAAGCGGGTTTTTTCTTGTGCTGCGAGAAAAATGTTTATCGCTGTGTTTCGACTTGAACCAATGGTTCATCCGCAATCACTGGAGCAGGTTTTCTTTCTCTTGGTACGCGTTGTTCAAAAACAGTTGGTGTGCTTTGTTGTACTGAGCGTAATTTATCAGGATCAGTAACTGCCATGGTGAGTCCAGCTGCTTGTAGTACGGCTTCTAAGTTTTCTACCGTTGCGACTGGTGCAGGTTGACTGACTGGTGCAGTAGCAGGTGCTGTTACCTCATTAACTGCAGGAGTAACAACAGGAGCAACTACTTGAGCAACTACGGGCTCTGTGACCTCAGTAACTACTTGAGTGAATACAGGAGCAACAACTGGAGCAACTACAGGCGCTGTTACCTGAGTAGCTACTGGCGCAGAGACAGGTGTCTCATGATGAACGATAGGCTGTGCAACATGAGTAGTGTCTGTGCTAGTTGGTGCAGGTTCAAAGTAAGTTGTGCTGACTGCTTGCTCTGTTGCCGCTGTAGGTAATGGTGCCTGCGTTGTGACTGTTGGCTGCACGGTTTCATGTTGATGTGCATGAATGTGTGTAGCAACAGGTGCGTGATCTGCTGCATGTGCATGATTGTTGCTGTCACTAGTATGCGTAGTGTGTGCAGCATCCATCATGTCATGTGCATGATCTCCTGATTCATTATCCTGTTGATCATCTGTGTTGGACACATCAGATGGATCACGATCGCGACGGTTACGATTACGACCACCACGACGACGTCTGCGTTTTGGTTGTTCATCTCCCTCTGGACCATTGCTTGTTTCTAGTTGTGGGCCAGGTGCTTGATGCTGTTCATGTGCAGGCAAGAGCGTTTGCTGCTCAACAGGATTCAACAATGCTTCTTCAGTTGCAGGTGCATTGCGATCTTTACGTTGACCACGTTGTGGACGTTCACGACGATTTTCATTCTGCTCTCTAGGTTCCTTAGGCTCGCGTGGTGGTTTTGGTTGACGCTGTGCATTCGGCTCTTTAGCTTCTGCACCTGCAGTGGCTGGACGATCTTCTCTATCACGTCCACCACGACCTCTGCCACGACCACGGCCACGAGCAGGGCGGTCATTACGATCACGGTGTGCTGGTTTACCACTGGTGCTTGCCGTTTCTTCCGCTGGTTTTTTACGGAACAGGCCAAACAAGCGTGATAAGAATCCTTCTGCTGCACCACTCACAGATTGATTTGGACGTCTATCAACGATAGGCGCAGGTTGATCTGGTGTGATGGTTTTTACTACCGCTTCTTGGCGTGGACGTGATTCTTCTTTTTGACGCTTGCTATAACCGATGTCTGTATCAGCTTGTTCAGCGATGGTGTAGCTGGCCTGCATATCTTCGAGACGCGTATCATCATGCTTGAGGCGCTCAAGTTTGTAATGCGGTGTTTCGAGGAATTTATTCGGAATCAGAATAACGTTCACACGATGACGGGTTTCGATTTTTAGAATTTCACCACGTTTTTCATTCAACAAGAATGCTGCAACATCAACCGGTACTTGTACGTGAATCGCGGCTGAATTTTCTTTCATTGCTTCTTCCTGAATAATGCGCAGGACTTGCAATGCAGACGATTCAGTGTCACGGATATGACCCGTGCCATTACAACGTGGGCAGGTGACATGGCTGCCTTCCGACAAGGAAGGACGCAGACGTTGACGTGAGAGTTCCATCAAACCAAAGCGTGAAATCTTACCCATCTGTACGCGAGCACGATCGTAGTGCAAGGCATCTTTGAGGCGGTTTTCTATTTCACGTTGATTTTTCGAGTTTTCCATGTCGATAAAATCGATCACGATCAAACCACCTAAGTCACGTAAACGCAGTTGACGCGCTACTTCTTCTGCTGCTTCTAAATTTGTATTGAAGGCTGTGGTTTCAATATCACCACCACGTGTTGCTCTGGCTGAGTTGACGTCAACAGAAACTAAAGCTTCAGTGTGGTCGATTACGATAGCGCCACCAGAAGGCAGAGGAACGGTACGTGAATACGCTGTTTCGATTTGATGTTCAATCTGGAAGCGTGAGAACAATGGCACATCATCACGATAACGTTTTACTCTGTGTGCCATATCAGGCATCACATGGCTCATGAATTGTTGTGCTTGTTCGAAGATGTCATCGGTATCGATTAAGACTTCACCGATATCAGGTTGGAAGTAATCACGAATTGCGCGTATGACTAAGGAAGATTCTTGATAAATTAAGAATGCACCAGTGGAGGATTGGCTCGCACCTTCAATCGCACCCCACAGCTGCATTAAATAATTTAAGTCCCACTGTAATTCATCGACATTACGGCCTATGCCTGCAGTACGAGCAATCACGGACATGCCTGTAGGCAGATCGAGTTTGTCCATGGTGTCGCGCAGTTCTTGTCTGTCTTCACCTTCAACCCGACGTGAGACACCGCCACCACGTGGATTATTAGGCATGAGGACTAGATAGCGACCTGCGAGTGATACAAATGAGGTGAGTGCAGCGCCTTTATTGCCGCGCTCTTCTTTCTCAACCTGCACCATGATTTCTTGGCCTTCACGTAAAGCATCGCGCACAGATGCGTTACGTAGATCGACGCCTTCACGGAAATAGCTACGTGCGACTTCTTTGAATGGTAAGAAGCCATGACGTTCTTCGCCATAGTTGACGAAGCAAGCTTCGAGTGAGGGTTCAATGCGGGTGATGACGCCTTTGTAAATGTTTGATTTACGTTGTTCGCGTCCGGTTGTTTCGATATCGATATCAATGAGTTTTTGCCCATCGACGATTGCTACGCGTAGTTCTTCCTGTTGCGTGGCATTAAACAGCATACGTTTCATGTTGTTAGCTCCGTGGCCATTAAGGCCAGATTTTTTTGTGTGCGGAGCGAATACGCTAGAGCACACAGCACATCATAGGATGTATGCGAGAGCCGAACTTGGGGAAGGGGGAAGAGTTGCCGTTTCGTATTGAGCATTCACATTAATTCATGTGAGAGCTAATACAGGGCGCGGATGTAAAGTATCAGTTGGTGACTTGCAGCACCGAGCCTCGCAAGCCATGACTATCAAGCGCCAATAAAAATGGCAGTACTTGATGCGATGGGTGGCAATTCGGATTAACCATATTTAATGTGGTTTGCAAATTCATTCAACTCGATTCAATTACATCAACTAACAAGCTCGCATCACATGGAGCGGGCTTGTCAGACTTATCCTTACGTTCCAAGCATTCGGTTCAACATTCCAGCGCACGGTCCGGCGACAACGGAGGAGCAGCCTTGACGGCACAGGAATGATGCATACACAGCTTTCCCATCGAATTTGCAAATTTGGCGAGGCCGATGGAGTCGCCCCTGTGTAGAATGTATTTTTTATTCTTACACGCGCAGTGATTAAAACCTCACTGCAGCTTGATTATATATTCAAAATGAAGGACTTAGCGAGTGTTTCTGAAACGTTTGTCAGATCCCAAGAGGCTACGCCGACTGGGCAGGTACAAATGCAGGTCCGAATGATAGCAATTGAACAAGAAGATGCGGGTCAACGTATTGATAATTTTTTGATACGTATCTGTAAAGGCGTGCCTAAGAGCCATGTTTATCAGGTTTTACGCTCAGGTCAGGTGAGGGTGAATAAAG
>JAIXOW010000013.1 GCA_027486615.1 Oxalobacteraceae bacterium
TTAAATACAAGTAAGGAAAAATCAGAAAAAAGTAAGGGAATTGTTGGAGAAATGGAAAAAAGATAATGAAGTTGTTTAAATGTTAGGAAAAATTACATACAAATAAGGTAAATAGTGAAATGTTTGGAAAATTGAAATAAAATAAGAAATTTTTTGGACATTGAGGTTAGAGGTAACCAAGAGAGGCATAGGCATGTTGGAACAACTTTAACCAAGATCGGCCTGATCTTCCGTACAACCAGTTAAGTATTGATTGTACGTTGATTCGTCAACGTTCAAAACAGGCACATCAATCGTTATTTGTTCCTCAATGTTGAAGAGAGAGAAATCGAACGTGGCCAACACCTTATCTACTTCCGAGGGGTCGATGTAATGGCCGGCGTCCAAGGCTAGGTCCAGAGGGTCCACTTCTTGGCCAACAGCCTCATCCTGGGGAACTGGGGTAACAACTTGAGCTGTAAGAAGGGAAAGGGCATGTTAATTTCTATTCCTACTTATTAACTATTTCTCATTAACGTTCTTATTAAAATGCAATCTTTCCTAATACTAAAAAGACTTATTGCTTTAGTACCTGCGACAAAGTGTGCAAAGACGTCCTGGCATGTCATTTTTGGTCCCAATTGGACTTCTGTGGACGGTCCTAAAGTAAAATATAAATTATATTAAAGAAATTTTTTGATCTCTACTAAAAGTCATAGTTGAAACGTATTCAAAGCATGCTAAAATATCGATCCTTGCTGAATAAATTGCCTACTAAAATTATCGATCCCTTGTAATATTATCGATCCGTAGTACTAGTATTCAATTCTAAGTAGTGAAAACCTACTCAAAGTCTTAGTTAATACGTTTGAAATTATTACTTAAAATGAATAGGGTACCTTCATAAACAAGGCAAACTTCGTCCTTTTCGACATGGTCATCCTCCACATTGATGACTTCACCCTCCTCCTTTTTGACCGGAGCCCTTTTGCCACCAGTTCTTGTTTTCCGCTGAAAATAACATTTCTTATTGATGAATCATACTGTAACGTTGCCAAAGACATATAAATTGTACTTAAAACTGAACAATGAACATACTTATGACGACGTTATAATTAGTCTTATTTTTTTGGCAATGTTTCTTTTATAAGTACAGTAATTACCTTCTCAGGAGGCGCCTCAGGGGAGGAGTTCTTGGCGGCTTTTCGATCCTTCTGCGCCTTCTTTTTTTGTTTCCGGTGCTTGTCGAGGTCCTCTGAGGGATGGACCTTCTCAATGTGACGCAAGAGAGCCCCGTAACTGACAAATTTTTGGCAAATCGAACATTGTTGCAGGTCCTTCTTCCTGTCGTGCTGTAAAGAAGAGGACATTTTTTACAGTAAAGTACTGAGGATAAGTTTGCATAACAAATAATTTATCACTCGCTATCACGACACGAAGTTACAATTAGTATTTTCCTACATATATGTCAATTTCCTTTTCTTAGATAATTACCTTCTCAGCCAATTTTTTAGCTCCCCGCTTTTGCTTGAACTTATTGACGTCCTCCTTGGGATGGACCTTCTCAATGTGCCTCAAGACACAACCTTTGCTTAACATGGTTGGGCATATGGGACATTTGATCTTCGAGGAAGACCTATGCCCCTTACCTTTGCACACTAAGTCATGCCTTGTCTTGAAGGTGAAGAAGCCGTTGCATTTTGGGCACTGTTTGCACTTGTACAGGTGGGTCTTTAGGCTCTCAATGACCCAACGTTTACAGCGGTCGCAGCGGTTCTTGCCGTCAGCTTTCGCCAGCTCATTTTCAGTGAGAGATTTCATTGTCTAAAGAAACATAATAAAATAGTATTTATCGATCCGAACTCAAAGTCTACGTTAAACAAATTTAAATCGCGAAAAATTATCAATCCTTATAAAATTTATCGATCCGAACTATAAGTATACGTTAAACTAATTGCAAGCACGTAAATTTATCAATCCTTATAACATTTGTCAATCTCTAAATGTTACTAAACTTTAATAAAGTCAAATTTAGTTCTTTACCAGATCAAGGGCTTTGTCACTTGCCGTGGATGAGGATGCGAGAGGTTGCCTTTCCTTCGGGGGGCGTGTGGTGGCCTTCACCGGACCTGGGGTACCCAGCCCTGTGCTTCTCTGTTTGATGGTTGTCTGTAAACATAGCAAAAAGTTACATTACTACCTTACTTCTATCTATAAACGTGTTATAGGTTAAAATTACATTTCCAAACACGTGAATTTATCAATCCTTATAAAATTTATCGATCTCTAAATGTTTCTAAACTTTCATAAAGTCAAATTTAGTTCTTTACCAGATCATTGCCTTGTTCACTTGCCGTAGATGAGGATGCGAGAGCTTGCCTTTCCTTCAGGGGGCGTGTCACCACACGGACCTTAACCGGACCTGGGTTACCCAGCCGCCCTGTGCTTTTCTGTTTGATGGTTGCCTGTAAACATAACATAAAGTTACATTACAAAATTACTTCTATCTATAAACGTGTTATAGGTCAAAATACATTTCCACACACGTAAATTTATCAATCCTTATAAAATTTATCGATCTGTAAATGTTTGTAAACTTTCATAAAGTCAAATTTAGTTCTTTACCAGATCAAGGGCTTGTTCGTTTGCCAGGAATGAGGATGCGAGAGGTTGCCTTTCCTTCGGGGGACTGGTGGCCTTCACCGGACCTGGGGTACCCAGCCCTGTGCTTTTCTGTAAACATAACATAAAGTTTCATTATAAAATTACTTCTATCTATGAACATGTTATAGGTTGAAAATACATTTCCATGCACGTAATTTTATCAATCCTTAGTTTATCTTTCAGTTATTGTTTTCTTACATTCTAAATTGTTTGATTTAAAATAAGTATATTACTTCGTCATTTGGTGTAATACGTACCGTATTGTCCTGATGACGTGAGGACGACGAA
>JAIXOW010000199.1 GCA_027486615.1 Oxalobacteraceae bacterium
ATGCTCGCATAAAATATGATAAAATAGAAGAACAAATTTCTAGAGAAATGAACGCCGACTGAAATACAATCCTTATCTCTAAAGCTTCGAAGTTATATGATACTACAATTCTGATCATAAGAGTAGTATATATTGTAGTCCGGCCGGCAGAGATTATAGTAAGAAAAAAGGGTATTTTCGCGATGAGGGAGAGGGACCTAATTTTCAAGCTACTCCGGCCGGACAGGTAGAAGATTCGTCGGTGGAGTCAGCGCCGTGCATGTAGATTTTGACCGGAGTCGGAGGGGCGGAGAGTTGAAAAATCATAAGGAGACCTTAAAAGGGGTAACAACCTATGTGTAGAAATTTTGCTCCGACCGTCTGTCTCCTGTCTTTGTATTGTCCGCATACCAGACACAGGTAGCTGTAGTAAACAGAGGCACAGATGGATGCTGTCTTTGCTAATCTTTTACATATCTCTGTTTGTTTTTTCGTAGGTTTTAGATATCTGTGCCGGCTGGAGCTGTCAGGGGCGCATCTCGACGACCGGAGCACAGAATCATACACAATATTCTCTCAGTTTCAAGAATTGCTGAACAAAAAGAGGTACTACATTTTTACGATTATAGCAAATGTGAAAAAAAAGATTTTTTCTGTGATTACTAACAATGGTTTTGTTGGCTGTCGGATCATTTGAAGTTGGATTTATGTTAGCTCAAATATTGAGCGTGATTTCACACGATCTAATTACGAAGCCGTCAATTTCGAGAGAATTGTCGTCGTTTCAGCGTATATTTAAAAAATTGTATGAAGATATTTGTTCTGGAACTGTGTCAGATCGTGACGAAGCTGTATTGGCAATGCAAGAACATTTTACCGCACTTACGGCTCTCACAAGTTCTTATCGAAATATAGTGGAGTGAGTTTTGCAAATTTTATAAAAAAGATATGGAGCTCAGTGACGATAGATACTTTTCTTTGCAGACTGAATTTTCACTTTTGTTCGAAGATTTTGTGACACATATGATTCGCAATAATTGCTATTGTGAGGACTACTTGTTTCTGTCGCACCTTTTTATCGAGCTGGCACGTATTTTTCTCTACTGCGGGAAAAATAATGTGCCAGGTTTAACGTTATTGAGTAAAATAGAATTTTTGCTGAGAACTTTAGCTCGTGTCGAAGCTTCTTCTCAATGTCGTTGTCACTTAAGACCCTAGTGACTTTAGAAAAAAACCATAGGTGCAGATCGAAAACTTAAAGTGCAATTTTAATCCTATTTTTTCAGACACTAATCATGGAGGATCAACGCACACCCGTGTTTGACGAAGTCCTGTATAACAGGCGAATCAGTGTTACGGCCAGATTTTCGCACCTCTATCTTTTGACTATGATTTTTATTCGACACGTGATTACTGGCGAACACTTTTTGACCTTTGAGGCGGCCACAAGAAAGGTGTTTCCCACTCGCGACGAGAAAAATCGGTTTTTGGTTTCTCGACTTCTACTCAAAGAACTGGACGGCTCTCCGAGAACCCTACATTTTGTGCAAAGACTATCTCAAACTATTCAAAAGATTCCTAGGTGCTTGGCAGAGTCTCTTGTTTGTTTGACTACAAAAAAACTCGTTCCCAATCAACTTATTGATATGTTTTGCGGAGAATTAATGTTTTTTGTTAACGATGCCGGTGTTTTGAATGCTCCCGTATCTTTAATTGGATATGCTGTTAATCTTTTAGATACCACTAGAGAATTGTACGAGTCAGCTCATTTTTACAGAGTAGAAGAATTTCTTTTCGTCACGCATAAATTTTTGTTCGACCTGGAATTTTTGTACCTCATTGTCACCTATTATCTAGAATTCGGCCACGAGCAATTGCGGCATTTGAACGAGGGTAACTTTCTTGCCGACACTGTTGTCGACGAATTGACGGAAATCAGAGAGAAGGTCAATTCTCTTGTCGACAGTCCCACAGCTAAATTCCAAGAACTTATTTCAAGTGCTGCTATTATCTTGCCTACCTACGAAGATGTTTGATGATAATAAAGTTGACAGAAATAAATTTTCGTTTTTTTCATTTCTCTATTAAAATAACGTTAATTATTCTTGACTTGGCAAAGTCAATCGCATTTTTATAAAAGCTATTAAGTATTATTATTTTAAGAAAAAAGAAAGTTCATCGCTTTTTATGTTGTTTCGCAATAATGACATAATTTGAAAAAATAGATTGACACACCCACCTTTATAAGGTTACTAAGTAAAAAGTAGTTTAGCAAAAGATATTTGATTCTTTAAGGCATTTCGCAATAATGACACACAATTTATTGATGTAGGTGAAAAAATATATTACTACTTTGGACAGACTACATAAATAAAAGACTCAAAAAAATTAAGAGGCTTCTCCGTCCTCGGACGAATTTTCGTCGGAAGCAGCAGCAGCTGCCTTGATAGCTGCGGCTTCTTCCAGAAGTCGTTCGCGCCGTTTTTGGAGCTTCCGAATTTTTTTGAGTCTTTTGACAACTCCTCGTCGCCGTCGAGGGGCTGTCGGTCCCGGAGATGGAGGCGGCGAGGGCGGAAGAATGCTTGACATCTGCACAAAAAATGTTTCATTAGAATTTTGTAAGGTTTAGGCTTCAATTTGGTTTTTTTAAAAATAACCAATTATTTCTTCTTACTTTGTTTTTATGCCTATGTAAATTAGTTTTTAGAATAAATTACGTCCATAAAAGTAAATTAGTTTACGAGTAATTACTTTTTTCGATTTGGTTTTTTTGTTGCTTCGAGCGTCCTTTTAAATGATGGCGTTATTTGGGCAGACGAGAGAGGGGGAAAAAACATATGTCAAACAAAGACAATTTCAATTATCTTGGTCTTGCAAGGTGCACCTTTTTTTGCGTACATTCTACTCAAGTACAAGAAATTGGGGGAGGGGGGATTTTTATTTAAGCTGAAATAATATTTTTTGTAAATTTTTAGTATGTTTTTTAACGAAAGCTTACATTTTTTACAGAGGAATTTCATCCATTTCTGGAGGCTCGTCTTGAGGTCGCTGGTCGCTGGCGCCACCGACCTCTAAGAGGGGAAGAGTCTCGCGACTCCCCCCCGCGTGCACGCTTGCCATGGACGCTGCCAGGTCCTGCGCCGCACCGCGATGTCTGTGGATGAAAAAAGTAAACAACTTAATTTTCGAGGAAAAAAAAAACGCTTGTAAACAAATTACTTTTTGCGTGTTCGAAAGAAGTAAAAAATGGACGTTGTTTCTAATTTAAGCTCAAGAAAGTGCTCGTCAATTTTTTTTAATGGGCCATCAGAGTTGATTGACGCTCTGGTTGGTCTACAAGATGGGCTTTTTGTTAAGACTGTTCACGAGGAAGAGGGGACAAAATTGGCTAACATGATTGACATTGCCAAGCACCGGGAGGGTCTTCTCACCGAAAACACCTACACCGAGAATATCTTTTGCGAAATGCACTATCGTCTTCTCGAGGAGAAGAACAGGCTCTTCGGCATAATTCAGCAATCGCTTAGGGGACTATCTGATGAACAACTCGAGTTCAATCTTCACGGAATTTGTCTCGACAAAGTGAATCTGGTGTGTTAATTTTCACGTTACTTTTTATCTATACTTATTTTTAGTAGTGTTTTTTAATTAAAAATTACAATTATTTTTTTGATCTAAATTTACAGGTGATGCAAAAGCACAAGATGTTTATCGGGGCTGTCACCGATCTCAGGAGGGATCTCAGATCCGGCGCGGATTTTGCTGCTTCGGCCCTACCAGACAACAGCATGTCCTTCTTGACTGCCTACAAGACTTACGAACTCTTTGCTAACAGTTTGGCGGGCTTTTGGGAAGTGCTTAGGACGGTTCAGGGTGGCGAAGATTCGCTTCAGTCTTTCGTCGCCAGCATCAACGCGGCAATTGCCAAAAGGGATGGTGATCTTACCTCTCGGTCCTCGCCGCCTCCGCCTCTGCTGCCCTCTCCTCGTCCGTCCTCGGCCTCAGGTGACCTTTGAGGTACAATACCTCGCGGGTCAGCGTTTTGAGGTGCTCGGATTGTTCGAGCTGTTCGAGCTGGAAAAAAATAAAGGATTTTTTAAAAATCATTTTTTGCTACAAAAATTATTTCAGTCTAAAATCATTTGAAATATAGGGGGCTTTTTCACTCGAAAAAATAAAAATATTACTCTCAGATTTCTTTGCATCCTCTTCATTCTGTAAGCGGTGATCAGGGCGAAGAGTAGAGATACCCCCATCCCGATGTAGGTGAGATAGGGGTAGGCTGTCGTGTGCGGGTCCACGTAGCCGGCCGTTGTAGATGTCAGATATCCTTTGGTCTGTATTTTTTAAAAAATGTAAAAGAGGGATTTGTCGAACACAAACATGGGTTACAATTGTTCTAGAAAAAAATTCTACTTTTTTAAAAAACGATACTTTATTTTAACAAATTTGTTTTCGAATATACTTACTGTTGGGTTGTCGAGGCTGCAGACAGCCTCGACAACGTCCGGCGGAGCGCAAAGGGGTTCGTGGCTCCGCCGGCCACAAAGGCAGTGCCACTCTTCCTCCTCGCAGAAAGCCCACGTGTCACCGCGGGTCGTCTCCTTGGAAAAAAATCCAAGGAGGCAGGTTATATTGATAAGGGGGGCTAGATACATTTTTTCGAGATAAAAAAAGTTACGGGGTTTTTTTTAAAAGTCAATAAAATTGACACACACTTTTCGAAGGTTATCGAAAAACTGGGTGTGAAAAAAATGTTCTCTACCGAGCTTTTTTTTCAGGCCTGCTTTCTTTTGCGCGTTGCAATTACGTTATCAAATTTCCTTCATTTACCAAATGAATAACAATTGGCGTGCTTCGCTAATTTGATACTTTTATTTTCGAAAGAAAAATGAGTGCATAGATAGACGAAGCGAAGAGAAAAATATATCTTATCAGTTTAAAAAATGGGAGGGGAGAGTGGATACATTAGACAGGTTTGAAGGAAACTTTTTCGTTGTAGGGTACGTTAATGGTGTCTTCGTCAATTTCGGGGAATTCGGTTTTGTCGTTGTCTGTCGCCCACCCCGAAAGATATAGGTCAAAAAATTTGTCGTGTTCTTTTCTCAAAAAAATAGGTTTGCTGGGGTGAAAGTAAACAACATATTCTTGCGGACCAAAGAGATAGTCTGTTTTCAGGCGGGTGGTAAATTCGAAGTGATGGTGTAGGCCCCAAACCCTTGTTTTTCGTTGCGATTTTGAAACCCTATAGACATATTCTTTGGTCGCAAAAAGTGAGTTGCCACTCGATATTCGGGTCAGATGCGGGAATAAGTGCTCGAGCGACAGATTCATGCTCATGCTCAAATTACATGTCATGTTGGGAATTGTGTTGCAGCAGGGTGACCTAAACGGAAAAATGCAATCTGAATCTCCCGAAAAAATTTTGCCGTCCGCCAGAGCTCTTTCGTGACTGCTTTTGCTTTTGCACAAAAACGGTTCGGAAAAATAGCATTCTTTCAAGTCGCTCGGAGTTCTTATTGTCAGCATGGAGGGGACGTTATGTTCGTAGGTTTCGTAATTTCTGTTTTGCAAGATCAAAAAATACCGGTCAAAAGTTACGGATATCTCTACAACTTCGCCCGGCAAATTTGCAATCTTGACAATTTTTTGCGTCAATTTGTCAACGAAAATAAGTCTGTGGTGTTGGTGGTTCCCAGGACAGGAGGAGAGAAAGAAAAGATAGGGGGAGGAAGGATCGGGAAGCACGAAAAGCGAGCTTACGAACGAAACGTATTTTGTTCTTGCAAAATTGCTTTTTGTTAAAGTATCCAGTGATTGGGTGAGATCAATCGTTACTTCCGAATAGGAGTTATTTTCTTTTAAGTGTATAATCTTAAACAAGTGTTTCGTTGCTGTTGCAAAAATGAAGGAGCTCGAATCTAGCCAAAGAAATTTAGTATTCATTGCAGCGAAAGGGATGAGTTCGTTCGCAAATTCGATTTCGTGCATCTCGAAGGACAAATTATTGTAGAATATAATTTTGATGCGATCCAAATTTTTTGAAAAATATTGTAGTTCTTTTTCTTCCTCCAAGCAGAGGAGGTAGTTGCCGGAGGGGGACCAGTTCACGCTTCTGAATCTTATGAGCGGGTGCTCGAGATTAAGCGTGAACAGTAACTGGCCTCGGGATCTTCTAACGTCTCCGCCGTACGCCAGGACGTAGAGCTTCTCGTACAGCGTCACAGCGACGAGCGGGTAGACGGGGTTGAAGGCGGCCGAGGTCAGGTTCCCCCCGAGAAGGGCCTCACAAACGTCGATTTTGTGGTGCATCCGTGGCAGTTTGAAGGTCCTATTGGCAGATTGAAAAAAATAGTATTCGGACAACTATTCGCCATGTTTTTTTGATACTCAATTTTTAAACTTAAAATTAAAATTAAAATTAAATTAAAGTGCTACCTGTATTCGAGTAGAATCTGTTGTCCGGTGGTTAGTTCGTCCAGGCGGTCGGCCGAGGGTTCGTCGTGAAAAAACGACTTGAGGAAGAAGTGATTTTGAAACATCT
The DNA here is from genome assembly GCA_027486615.1 of Oxalobacteraceae bacterium. Classification (GTDB taxonomy): domain Bacteria; phylum Pseudomonadota; class Gammaproteobacteria; order Burkholderiales; family Burkholderiaceae_D; genus Pernthalerella. Next base: position 6,524 of record JAIXOW010000199.1, read on the forward strand.
TCTTCATCAAGGAGTTCGGGGGCGTCCAGAAAAGACTTACGAAGGCCTCGCTTGTGGTAGCAGCCGCCACCTGGACGAGTTCGCGGAGGGTCAGATAGGAGACTATGATGGCCGTCACGTCGTATTGGCCCCTCTCGAGAAGGAGATTGAGGATGCCAGTTCCCATGATGAAGGCTCTCAGGGCCTGCATCTGTGCGTCTGAGGGCCTGGACAAACCGTGCAACAGGCACAGCTTCTTGGCCACACACTTTTCCTCGTCCGAAAGAACCAGAGACTCGAAAATACGTTTGCTTGCCATGATTTTGGTTGTACAACTAAATTAGTTTTTTCTATCTCTCTTTCACTCTTTTTTTAACAGACATGCATGCACACACACACACACACACACACACGAATGACCGTTAAAATAATTTGTTAAGTTTTTACGTCGTCACAAGAATGCTTTATTTCGAATGAATACTCGCGGGATTTTACAATATGCATTAACGAATCTGTGCATAACAATAAGCGGTGGAGAAACAATTAATTTTGGCGACAAAATTGAAATAACGTAGTCGACAACGGATATTAATTTTTTCTCCTTCATTTTCCCCCTGAAGCTGATGGTCAAATCTTGCTCTCTAATTAGACTGCTGGGAACGCAATTTGATATGACAGAAAAAATGGCTATGGCTTCATTTTTTTCGGGAATATTTTCGACAAATTTTAAAAATACGCTTTGCAACGCTTTTGCTTTTGCGGTTGGCGACCCACTTTGATCTTGTGGTGACGTCACACTATCAGAAAGCGATTGGGTCATTTCGAAGAGCATTTTTTTCGAGACGTTGAACGTAATTTTTTCACAGTCGAAATAAAAGTAGACCCCTTTTTTTCCCCCTCCAAAGTCGGTGAAAAAATTAAGCCAATTGTCGATCTCAGTTTTTTCTACCTTAAAGTAATTAAGAATGTTTCTCAGAGTAGGTATGTTTGCTATCGCGCTCGTAAAAATAATGAAGTGGAAATAGCTCAGAAGCGAATATATCTGAGTCTTGTAAATAGAGTGACTTGCGCATATAATTTTTTGAGTTTTGTGGTGGGCTTGATAGTTTATGGCTACGCGCAATTTTTGCTCGTCCTTTTTTGTAATATGAATAATGTCTTCAACTATTACGCATGATTTTTTTGACACACAATCAAGATCTTCAAATTCAATCGAATGAAGTTTCGGAATCATTTTTTTATATTCGCTTGTGTCTTTTCCGTCGACGTTGATTAGGTAGAGATTGTACTTGATCTTTTTTGCTTTTTTTCCGCAAGTGTGTCGGACAATTTCTTTGATAAGCGTAGATTTTCCCGTTCCGGCCCTTAAAAATAAATGCAAAGATGGGTTTTTTTCGATGTTCTGAAAAATTTTATTTGTTCATTTTACACACCACCGTCGTATCTCAGATAAAAAGAAAATATTCACACAACAACAAGAACACAAAAAATGCTTTATTTTATATCTTACAAACTAAATTTACTTTACCCTCCACCTTTTTAATTTATTTTAAATTTTACACAAAATAAGTAAGAAAAAAATTACTGTACACATTGTTTTAACTAGATTATCCCATCACCTTTTTTTAAAAATACAAAAAATCAATTCAATTCAATTCGATTCGATTCAATTCAACGAGTAACTCTAAAAAATACATTATTAAGATTTTTAAATGTTTTTTTGTTGTCGGCAATCAATAATCGTCATCATCATCGCCATGATCGTCATCATGTTGGAGGTACACTGTAGCTTTGCATGTCGAGAATATTACCTCCCCAGGATCAAGATCGATCCGTACTTGACGTCCCGTAGTGCAGGATCCTCACTCATTTTTTCCTCGTTTTCCGGCCTTCTTTTTTTTCGGCCTGCTTGTCGTCGTCCTTTTCTTTTTTTTCCTTATCAGGAGTTTCTTCTGTGCTCCAGTTTTGTGTCTGGGTTGCGATGACAGCTTCCTCTTCTTCTTCGTCATGTTCCGAGGGAAGCGGAGTGACTCCCAGGTCCGCTACTTCGTCGTCTTCGTCGTCGTCGTCGTCGTCGTCGTCGACAAATTGGATGACTTTTTTCGACTTGCCACCTCGCATGCCCTTGACGAAGTCAGAACGTTTTCGCTTTTTCGCGGCACGAAGAAATTCTTCTTCCTCCTTGTCACAAACGAGGGGATCGTCGACGTTGACTTCGTCGTCGTCGTCGTCGTCCTCGTCGGTGTCGTCGGGCACGGTGATCGGAGCCTTGTAGGCCTTTCCCTCTCTCAGCTTGTAGAGAGCTTGGAGGTAGTCGTCGAATTTCTCCGAGTCGAGAAGCGCGACGAATGCTGAGTAGGGAATAATGGCGCCGTTTCTGTCGAAGAAATAGCTCTCCCCGTTAGAGTGTTGCACCGCGCCGCCGTCAGAGTTGGCGGCAGCTGCAGCTCCGGGCGACGTTGGCAGGGTTGTGTCGGGCTCGTTGGCTGCCGTGGCCACGACTGGAGTGCCACCTTCGTTTTCGAAAAAAACCGTTGATGACAGCTTCAGTGTGACCATGACGTCTTCTAGCTTGCAGGTCGGGGCTTTGTCGAGCTTCAGGGTGTTTCGGTTGAAGTGCCAATTCGAAACCGTTACCACCATCTTCGTGCATTGCGATTTTTTGTTCTTGTCCTCCCAGGTCATGGTCGACAAAGTCCTGTAGTCGGAAAACCCGGAACGGTCGTTGTTTGTCTGAGAGAAAAAAAGATCTTTTTAATTATGGAAAAACGTTTTTTTTAAAAATTATAAATTAACGCCTTTTTTAAAAAGTGACTTTTTTTTGCTCACCGATGTCGTTCCGGCGTATTTCTTGTTCCAGGCTGTCACCAGTGACCTGGCCATGTTGCCGATCCTGAGCTTGGTCGCGTCCCTGGCCACCAAAAAAAAGTTTAGGGCCGTGTCGAGGTCCATCAGGGTCTTAGATTCCGGCCTGTACGCGATGGACCAGTCGATGATAGAAATGAGGAACCAGAAGTTGGCAACCGAGTAGATTTTCCTGAAAAAAATAGTTACTTTGTAAAATACAAACACATAAAATATATTTTTAATTTATTTTTTAAAAAATACATATATTTTTACCCGTATTTTTTACGGAGACCGAGCTCCGAGGTGGCTCCATTTTTCGACGTGCCGTCCAACGTGTACGTCTTGTTGCCCGCCTTGAAGAGGAAGTTCGTCCTGTTCGGCGCCTGAAACTCCATCGGCACCATCCAAGTGCCATCAACCAGATAGGCCGTGGCGTCCGGCACGACCGGTGCCCTCTCCTCCTTCGAGACAGTGGGACTCCATTTTTGAATTGTGACGTTCTTGTTCAAAGACATTGTAGAAAGAAAATTGTTGTTGAGCTAGAGTAAAAATCCAACTTCGTTCGAGCTTGTGCAAAGTTCGAATGTTTACTTTTTGCAAAAGCAGCGCGGTTGAGGATGTTTATATATGCGCGCGCGTGGAAGCGTCGAGCAGAATTTTTTGCGCGTGCATCCCCCCTCCTCTTTTCTTTCGCCCAGGGAAACCTTGGGCTGGTCTCTCTCGCAAGCAGCAGCAGCAGCAACAGCAGCATCTCAGTGTAGCTTTGTTACGAAATTAAATAAAACGATTTTTTTACCACCATAATTTGTTTGTGTTTGTGAGTTAGAAAAAATACTCTCTTTCTCAACTCTCTTTTCTTCTTTCGCCAACTTTTTTATCTAAAGTAAGTATTTCTAAAATTTCTTTTCTTTTTGTGTTCTCGCGTTTTAGCTTATTCGGTAAGTTTTTTGCCTGTTCGTGTGTATGTGTGCGTGAAAAGTAATGTTTGCAATTGGCAAAAAAAGGTATAAATAAATAACTGGCTGGTTCGACACTTTGGATCTAGTTTTGAAAGCATAGTTGACATGGAAAGAGGGACCCTTAGATCTGGCGAGAGATTTGCTGCGCGAAATTATTCGTACTACTCGAGTGTTGAAGAGCTTCTGTCTCACCACCAAAGACTTTTGGCACAAGAGCCGGCCGTTTCGACGAGGGTCACTCGCATTGCCGGACTGAGCGTCGGCACTCTCTTTCAAACCACGGTACGCTTCAGATTTGACTCGAGTGTCATCAGGCCGACCCTCCGTCGAATTTTTTTCGACCTCTTTCGTGAACATACTCTGGGCGGCGAATCAGGCTTTGAGGTTGTGGTCACGTTCAACGCCGTCCTCTCCCACTCGGTCGGCCCGTCTTTTTCTCTGTTCTACGGTCACGACCACAGAGCTTCGAATGTCGCCGGCGCCGCGCACGAACTCAAGTTCGGCGAGACGACGATTGTGAGGTCCCTGGCCGACGTCGACAGTATTCCCACGGACTTTGACCAGGCAGCACTGCTCAGGAGTCACCAGAGAGCCTTCGAATCTTCCGGCGTGAGCATTCACAGTTTTGTCAACATCGTTTATCTCGTCTATCGCTATGTCGACATTCGGACAAGCGAGGCTCGTCGATCCGCCAATCTGGACCAAGGAACAAGCCTGGGAGCGTCGAGGTAGCGACCTCACGCAGAACGGAAAGTTGTCTCTGTCAAAGGCTCTTCTCGGGTCCTGCTGTCTCGGAAAGACCGGCGAAGACGTTTACTCTTCTTACTTTCGACCCTTCACCTTGGTCGATGCCGACGCCAACCTGTCGTGTCTCAAGTCTCGGCCGGATCAGGAGAGAAAAATTCGAAACACCATGTACAACATCAGGGAGCCCACCAAGGATCCGGGCTACTTTACTTTTTCGTCTCACGCAGACGTCAACAGGTTGGCCAAGGTTATAGGAAAGGAGATCGTCATCTACTTGGCCCACGATCGTCAGTTTCAATTTTTCGAAATCTACCACGACTTCAGGGGCTTCAGCCAGGAGCAGCAGCCGCGACCGGCCGAGACGCTCTACTACGTTGTCACTCTCGAGAGAAAATTGTTCAAGTTTTGGTGGAGTCTAGACAACCTCTTCGAGGCCTCGCCCTATTTCTTCGGCCTTGCCAGAACGCGTATTTACGGCAGCAGAGAAGATTACGGAATTATTTTGGCGAGACTTTTAAATCTTCCTGCACCCGGTTTCGCCATCGGCACGCTCTTGGAACTCGCCTTTTGCACCGACCGGCTCTACCAGCTGTGGCAGAAGAAAATTTTGCTCGTCAATTTTTGCAAGTCGACCTTCAATCAGAGAGAGTCGAAAAACGCGAGCCGTAGATTTCACCCCCGGTTTTCGTCCTTCTTCAATCTCGGAATTGTCGGACCAAAGTCTGCCGACAGTGGCGGTGTTGGCGATCTCGACCTCGACACTTTCGACACTGCAGTTTGCTTTTACGCCGAAACGTTTGCCTGCGTGCTCAAAGAACCCTACCGGCTGGCGGTCATCGAGCAGTACAAGCAAAGTTCGCGACGCGACAAGCCAAGTCACAACGACTTTGCCGGCATTCCCACCGTCACCTTGGAGGAACAGCGCGTCGCGCTTGCTCTGGCTGAGGCCAAAAAGTCTGCCAAGAAGAGACGTCGCGGTCCGGAGAGGAAAGAAAAAATATGCGAGTGCAATTTGTGCTCTGCGGACACGTTTTCGGCCAACATGGAGAATGCCGGACCCGAAAGACTGTGCTCTTACTTTCTCGATCTCTCTGATCTTCTCAAGTTGCTCGGTCTCGACTCTCCCGACAACGTGGCCGCCGTCGAGAGGATGTGCGAACTCTCCGTCGCCTCCATGGACATCGAGTCTATGACGGTTCAGGTTGACCTCGAGCCGCCCGTCAAGGAGGTCGGAGGACTTGCCTACGGCACCGTCGATTCTGCCAGCCTCGAAGGTCACCTCAAGAAAGTGCAGAAACCGCTGATGATCGCTCACATGGACGAAACGCTGAAGGCCGGCGGCGACGTCACAGTGTTTCAGATAGAGTCCGACGCCGAGGAGTCCATCTACAAAATGATGCGAGAGTACTGGGCCTTCGTCAAGTCGCAGCAGTGGGAGGCCATCAAGCAGAAGAGGGAACTCGCTGCTCCCCTCTTGGCCGTCTTGCAGGACTACAAGACTGTTCACTTTGAAGTTTACTTCGAGTGGTGCAGGGACAACAATCAGGAGTACGACAGGACCTCGATCTCGGGTGCGTGGAGGGCCTCGCTTCCGGGACAGCTGGAGAAACGGCTTCTCAAGTTGGTCTCCGACTACACAGTCTTCAGCTTTTACGGGTGAGCATAAAAAAAACTTAACTTTTGGCTAAAAATAATTTGTGTGTGTATCATGTCGAATTCATCTTTTAATTGTTTTCACAAATAAATTAACTTTTTTTCTTAATTTTTTGCAACCAGTTCCGGCTACGATCATGTCCTCCTCGAGAGCTACCTCGTTCCCTACCTCTACGAGAAGAAGGAGAGACCGAGGCTGGAGAAGCGCGGCAACAAGGTGACGCAAATACGAACCCTGACTGGCATCTCGTTTCGCGATGTCACCAAACTGTTGGCTCCCTCCATCAATCTCCGTTCGTTCGGCCGACTCTTCAATCTCGAGCAGGCCAAGGCTCACTTTCCGTTCGGGCTGCTGACCTCCGTGGCGGCCCTCGCGAGACCCGAGCTGCCCTCCGATCCTGTCCTGTGGAAGTCTGAACTCACCGGCAACGCTGCCGTCACCCAGACGGAAATCACCGAGGCTCGCGAACTCTTTGTGTCCGCCGGCTGTCAAAATATCGGCGACTATCTCAGGGCCTACCTGAAGCTCGACGTTGTCGTCCTCCAGAGGGCCACGCAGGAGTGGAGAAAGACGCTCAAGACCTACGTCGGCGTGGACTTTGTCGAGGCCGGAAAATTTACAATTTCGAGTTTGAGCAATTACGCGGGACTCAAGACGGCGGCGTCGCAGAACAGGATCGGCACCTTTTTCCCCAACAACTCGCAAAACTATCGACTCCTCAGGGCCGGCATGAGAGGGTGAGCTCATTAATTTTAATTAATAAATAATGTGTGTGTGAGGTTATTAGGCCAAAAAAACAATCGAAAATACATTTTTTCTCTTCTTGTGCGACAACAAACAAACAGCAACAAACGTTTTTTTTGCCACCCCCTTTTTAGCGGTCTCTGCACCATCCTCCGCTCCGAGGCCGGAGGTCAGGACGACGTCGTGTCTCGCGGAGGCGCGGACGAGCCCGCCTACAGGAACAACTCCCACCTCCTGCCGCCGGACGCCGCGACGGGGAGGTCGAACCACGTGGGCTACTACGACGCCGCGGCCCTCTACCCTTCGAGCGGTGAGCCGACTCTCGCGTTTTTTTTCCCCCCACCCCCCACCACTCTGACAGGAGGGGGACGGGTGGCGGACAACCCTCGAGAGAGACCCAGGGAGAGACGCCCGTCCCCGTCCCCTGCCCCCCCTGTCCGCGCCCCTCCCCCCCACGCGATCCCCCTGTTTTCTGCAAAACAAAAAAAGCACTAGGCAACTCTTTGTAATTGTGTGTGTAGTCTGTCATTGCGAATAACAAAGTCTTTATATTTTTTGCGATTGATTGATTCATTAATTGACTGATTGAATTTCAGAATTGTCCGACATCCCCTACGGCACGGGATCGCTCTACGTTCGCGACCCCCAAAATCCGGAAAGACTCAGGAAAGAAAATCGGTGCTTGAACGTGACCGAGAGAGAGGAGGCCGCCGTCACGCAGTATCTCGTTCTGGGGGGGCACTCTCGCTACACCGGACTGGAGGCCGAGAGGAGGCCCGACCTCGTCATGTCCAGCATTCACGCCGGAGCCGGACAGACGGTGTTCGGCTACTCGAACAAGCAGTACTGCGATTTGGCAATGGCCTTCTTTCGACGCGACGACGCCGACCCCGTGCCTCGGAGCCAACTGCACTTTCACAACTATCACGGTTTTCCCTGGCACTACAAGGGCCACTCGGAGGGCTGCCCGTCCACCGGCAACCTCTACCTGAGCTTCGAGCTGACGCCGGAGACAAAGTCGATGGACGACTTTCGCCGGCAGTACGCGTTTGCCATGTCGTGCGTGCGACCCGGCAACGTCACCTTCGCCTACCACACTTCTCTCTCTTGCGACTGGTTTCACGATCGCCTCCTGCCCTCTCTGGATAGAGAAAAGGCCGCCGCCGGCAAGGTCTACTACAACATCAACGAGTTGCTGGCCGAAGAGAGGGAGGCCGAATTTTATCAGCCGCCGTCTACGACGCAGAGGTTCATGGACACGAAGAGTTTGGTGGCCGCGATCGCCGCGGGCACCATCGACGGCTTTGTCACTATCAAGGGAGGTCGCGAGCGGCCTCCGCGTCGAGCCCGAAACGCGGCCTCGAGTGCCTTCGGTTTTTGCGTTCAAAACTACGCGCCGAGTTTCGAGCAAATTTCCGACTACACTAAAAAGCAGATTGCCGAATTTTACGGTCTCGACGACGAGGGCGTGAAGGCTTTTTTAAAAAAGCAGCCTCCGAGGACGCTCAATTCCACGACCTTTCACAGCGAGGAGACGGTGTCGACGGCCTACCTGCGTTGGCTCATTCGCAAGCGAGGCTTTTGCGACTTTGAGGTCACGCACTTTTTGTGGTACAAGTTTAACGACCACCCGCGCTCCTTCATCGAGCCCCTGCTCCGTCTGCGACACCGGCTGAAGCAGGAGGGCAACCTGGCGGCCGCCGAGGCCCTCAAGCTCATCGCCAACAGTGACTACGGGTAAAATTTTCGTTGCGCATAAAAAAATACTTGAATTATTTTATCAGAGACTTCAACGCTACAAGTTTTTCTATATAATATTAATTTTCAACTTTGACCTTCTTTTTTGCAGGTTTCAGTGCATCCAGGCTTGCGACTACGACGAGACAAAGCTTGTCACGGGCGAAAATCTCGTGCGACACAGAAAGAAGAAATTTGCCCACCTCTCGCTCAAACACATCACCCTGCTCGGCGTCGTTAGGCTCAAGCAAAAAAAGCGAAAAAGCAAGAAAACTCGAGAGAGAAAAAAACTGACTTCTTCTCAACCGGTTCGAGGTCGCTGCGCGTTTCTGTTTGACGAGGCTGCCGTCAACGAGAGCGACGACAACGACGACGACGACGAGGTCGAGGAGGATGCTGACGGTGAACAGCAGCAACAGCAGCA
>JAIXOW010000220.1 GCA_027486615.1 Oxalobacteraceae bacterium
AGGCCAATTCGGGTTTGGAGTCAGGCCTCGCAGCAACAACAACAATCTTCAACACACCCCTCAATACCCAGTTGGGCAGCCACAAACAGTCAGTGATAGAGCCTCCATTGTCCAACACCTACAACAAAAAGTCCAATATACCCTTCACAGTGTGCCATTGGAACTGTGCAAAGGGAATTACAAAAAAACTCTGTGATATTAAACTTGCCATCAATGAATTAAGACCAACTGTCATTTTCATTTCTGAGGCTGACAGGGAGAGCACTCATGACGACAAACTCATTAACATAAAAGGTTATCAGCTCCATAACTCCTGGAGCCGTGATGCCCACGGAAAATCAAGAATTGTTGCATACACCAAGGAGGGCAGTAACTTAATAAGAAGAAGTGATCTGGAAAGCCCAGATGCAGAGCTGATTATTTTTGACAAAATAAGTCACGCCACATCAAACATTGATCGTATTATTGGTCTCTATAGGCCCTTCACAGGTCCTAATGGAGACTCATCTTCCAGTGGGACATGGACCCGCTATACACATCTCATTGAGACCATCAACCAAGCAGCTGATGGCTGCCACCGTTGTACAATCTTAGGAGACTTTAATGTGGACCTACTTAAAAGAGACAGTACAACTGGTCGATACTCAGAAGCATTGAAAACCCTTTGTGATAAAAACTCTCTGGAGCAACTCATTCATCACCCAACCCGGATTCAGGCTTTGAACACGGCTGGTGGCTGGGTAATTCAGGAGTCACTCTTAGATCACATCTATACCAATGATTTTCTAAGTGTTAACAAGTGTGGAGGCCTGCATTTGAGTAGCTCAGACCATATGGCAATCTACATAACATACCAAAACTTAGATAACAAAAGCTCAGCAAAGAAGACCATATACAAAAGAGATCATCGTGGGTATAGCAAGCATGCGATGGCAGCTTCCTGTAGTGCTGAAGACTGGAGTGTGGTCTACAGCACAACAGATATGCAAGAAGGCTACAACATTGTTGAAAGCAAGCTCCTAAGCATAATAGACACAATAGCACCATTTAGAAGGATAGTCATCTCTGAAAAACATCCTATTAGCAACCATGCACTCAGAAGCCTCGAGAACCGTCGGCAAACACTCTACAAGAAAATGAAAAGATCAAAGACTGATCAGTCCATACAAAAATACAAACTCATCAAGAAAAAAATCAGATTAAAGGTCAAGTCAATCTATAGCACTGAAATCAAAAAAATGTTAAAAAATAGAAACATGAAGTGTGTGTGGCAAGGTGTGAACACAATCTGTGGAAGGAAAACACCCCAGACTGAATCATTTGCTCTATCTGACCCAAACAGTGGGGAAACTGTTGTTGAAAACAAGAAGTGTGCTGACATCTTCGCTCAAACATTTCAGGGCAAAGTGGAGAGACTGGTGAGCCAAGTTGGTACCAAGGACTCAATGACGGACGAGATCAATGAAAAGTTTTCTATGAATCCAGATGAACGAAGTCCCCAATTTACAACTGGGGAAATTGTCACAGTGATTCGTGAAGCAAAAAACTCAAGTAGTTCTGGCCATGACGGCATTTCCATGACCTACATCAAGGACTGTGCAGAACAACTAGCTCCAGTCCTCAAGTTTATCTATGACAAGGTCTCTTTATTTGCCAAAATGCCCAGTCAATGGAAATTGGCAAAAATCATTCCTCTTCACAAAAAAGATGAGAAAAGCAATCCGGAGAACTATCGTCCCATTTCATTGCTCTGCTCACTTGGTAAAGTTTATGAGAAGTGCCTTTTAAAAGTTATGACAACAAAATTTGGAGATTCACTTCCTTCAGCATTTCAACATGGTTTCAGAAAAAATCACAGTACTACCACAGCTGCCCTCACTGTTCAGAATATTATAGCCAAAGCCCTGGACAACAAGAAGAAGGTCATTGTGGTGTCAACTGATATGTCTGCAGCCTTTGATCTGTTAGATAAGGAAGTGCTGCTACCTCGCATGAAAAAGCTGGGAATACCTCAAACCCTGTGCAGAATCTATGATGACTTCCTTAGTAATAGGAGAGCATTTGTTCAATGTGGTGAATCAAAATCAGATGAAATTGATATTCCAGTTGGGTGTGTCCAGGGGAGCCCCTCTGGTCCATATTTATTCACATTGCTAGTGGATGGCATTGCCGACCACATGACTGGTGTCAACATGGTGGCTTATGCTGATGACATGTACTTTATCTATGAAGCAGACTCATGGGAAAATGTATCAGCAATAGCATCACAAAACACAAAAAAAGCAATGGAATGGCTCAAGAAATCGGGGATGGTCCTGAACTCATCCAAAACTGAAGCTGCATATTTTTCCTCAAGAGAGCTGACAAACCCACCAGAGATTGAAATTGATGGTAATTCAATCAAAACTAAACCAAATATTAAAGTTCTTGGACTGATCTTCGACCACAAGATGTCCTGGGATGCCCATGTGGAGAAACTATTAAAAGAAGCAAACAGTCGAACACAAGCAATCAGACACATTCACCCACATCTGACCAGGGCAGAATGCTTGAATGTTGCACATGGCCTAGTCTTCAGTAGTTTATACTACTGCAGCAGTGTCTGGCTGACAGATATGTTGTCAAAAACACTAATGAAGAGAGTAACTACAGCCTCGTGTGCCTGCCTGAGAGCAGTGTTTGGATACAGAATTAAAGACATTTCTACAGAAGATCTCCACAAAGAAGCTGATATCCTGACACCAAACCAGAAATCAGTTTATGACAAGGCGGTGATGTTTTGGAGAATCCTTAATAACTGCGAACCTCAAGAACTCTTCATGGACCTCCTCCTTCAGGGATCTCACAACAAACGACAACACACCTTCTGCATTCAGCAATCAAATCAAGATAAAGCCGGCAAGTTTAGCTTTGTCAATAGACTAAATGACATTGTTCCTCTCTTGGGCGATGCTTGGCTTGATGAGAGTGAAAAACAAATGAAGAAAACACTAAAAACTAAAATTCTGGAAATAATCCCCGCCAAATGTGGCGGTTGAAATGGCAATGAAAGCAGACCACAGCATTCGGTTTCAGGTCCAAACTGAATGCTGCTTCCATTGCAATACTTACCACTGTGATCACCTTCCAGTCCAGGGTGAACCAACTCTTCATCATTTGTACCACCAACATTGAAAGCCAACCACAGCACTCAGTTTCAGGTCCAAACTGGGTGCTGCTTTCATTGCAATATCTACCACCAAGTTCACCTTCCAGTCCAAGGTGACACTAACTGATTATCATTTGAACCACCAACATTGAAAGCAGACCACAACACTTGGTTTCAGGTCCAAACTGAGTGCTGCTTTCATTGGTATATCTACCACTGTGTTCACCTTCCAGTCCAAGGTGATGCCAAATGTCCGTCATCATCTATGGGTGATTAAGGTTGAGCAACAATAAAGATTTGCTCTGTAATCTATTCTAGTCTACGTAATAAAGTCAGCTGTAATGAGTGGGAGTATTTTCTAGTCATTAAGTTTAGGGGGCATTACAGTGGGCTTCATTAGAAAGTTAATTTGGGCCTTCAGGGCTACTTCCTAGTCTGTCTTGTGTCATCATGTGCCCTGTACTTGTCCCTCAATGATGTTAAAATTGCCAAACAAACCATGCAACAACCTAAATCATTCTTTGACTGACCAATATTCTGGACAATATTGTATTAAATTATACTATATATTTACTAACTGTGTATTTTTATATATCTGACAACCTGTATATTTTATTTTGTATTATATCATAGAGATTCCCTAACATAGCTGTATTTCATAAATTGAGATATTTTTGTTGTACATGCATTTGGGATCTGGAAATAAATTGAATTGAATTGAATTGAATTGTGACAAACCCTTTTAAACCCCTAAAAATGTTGGTTATGACAAAC
>JAIXOW010000094.1 GCA_027486615.1 Oxalobacteraceae bacterium
TAAGTGATAAAGCATGATAAAATAAAAAAGTTATCATCAAAAAAGTATAAAATGAACAACAGGCGTACACAAAGATAACGAAAACTGTTTTTATTACAGGTGTGTGTTCTTCCATTCGTGACGAAAAGGTCAATAAAAATTTCTTGTATTAAAAAAACAGGTACAATTTATTTATAACATAATTATTACTCACTCTCAAAAGAACATAGGATAATTGTTTTTCAAAAACAGGTAATAGCACGAAAAATGTCAGCGATTAAAGTTCCTGGTCTAAACAATAGAATCAAGTTCTGTCTCACTATGTTTATCGGGCAAAAACAACACTCACAAATTACAGTTCATCGCCAAAAAGCGAGATGAGCCGACTTGATATGCGGCTATTAAAAACTGGCACAATAACACAATCAAAGTATGCTTGAAAAGTAGACCTGAACCATGCGAAGTTGCAAACACGGTCTCTAAAGGCGATAAAGCCACTGCAATCTTCAGGCTCGTCACTTAGTTCAATCTTCGATCTTACTTGTAAATAATACGCAAACAAACTATGCGTCACGCGCGTAAAGAGTACGGCTTTGAAGATGTCGGTTGGCGAACCGATTCGCTGACCATTTGAAAACTTAATGTCGGCCACCTCAAAGTCGTCGCCCGGAACACGCGCGAGAATAACGTCAAACGCAGCAACTTCGAAATCCTCTTTCAAAACTGTCGATAAAAGTCGCTTGACAACTTCTTCGAAGCTTGTTGACGACATTGTTTGTTTGTAGGTTTTTAAAAAATAATGTTAATTTCGGGCCAGTTCAACAGACTGGAGACTGAGGCGAACATAAACGAAAGCGCCTCAATCTGACGACGAATTTTTCCCCTCCTCTCCCCAACGGCCGGCTGTTGCTCGAGGGCCCTGCGAATAACCTCAAACTGAAGGTCGATCCTGAGGATCAGCCCTTCCGGAAGAGGATTCTTTCGCCACTCGGTATGCCAGTGGTGAAGATTATAATAAAAGTCCCGAAGCACTGCACTCCAAATTTCTTCAGGGTCCGGGATTACCGGACCTGCACGTGCTTTTTCTAAACTGTTTATAAGAGACTGCTGCGATCGCCGACTCATAATTATTTAAAGAGTAAAGAACTACAAAATCAAAAGTTTTTTTGCTGCTTGTCGATAAATGCACACGCTAAACACCTTCGTCGAGTCGTCTTCGTAAGTTCACACCCTGTTGGTGTAAAAGATCGGTTTGCAAATTTGCGTAATCCAAAATTTTTCGAATAAAAATGTGGCACTTATCGTTGAAATCCTCAACAGCCTCCAAAGTCCACTTTTCCATGAGATAAGACTCGGAGTCAAATTCGGAATTCGAACGATATAATTCCGCAATTTTATCGTATTCCTCGGTGAGTTCGCGCCTCTGATCTTGTAGTTCTTCTTTAAAAAGGTCGTTGTCCTCAATGTGACGTCGGAAAAAGTCCCCGACAGCGATATAATTGCGAACAACGATCTCTAACAATTGAGCGCCCATACGACCGCCACACCACACTGAATTTACCAGAAAAAATATTAATCTATAAATTATTTACGTATCTTTAATTGTTAAATTTTTAACAAACAAGGGTATGCATTTTTTATAGACTTATATTTTTATGACTCACTTTTTGCGAACACTTTGAACACTGTCGACAAGATATCAAATGTCAACGAAAATTTAATCGTCAATTCCAGGAATGTCCAAATTCCAATAATGAACAATTGAAACTCTGTAATAAAATATGTCACTCAATATTTTCATTAGTTCACCATAAATTGTCATTAGGTTTTCGTAAGACCAAGAATCAAAATTAGACAAGCAAAACCACTCTGACATTCGCCGCGAAGTCGCTTCAATTTGCTCCCAAATATGTTCTCGCCTGCGAGCTAGCTCCGAGCGATAATGAGGAGACGTCTCAACGTAATCACGAAAAGCGTACAAAACCCTCTCTCTGAAACTTTCCAGGTCGAGTACTGCCTGTCGGTTAACTACGCGTAGCTGCCTGTCCACTAAAACAAGAAAGAAATGGTTTTTTCTCGCATTAATAAAAGATAGATGGCACTGCTATCACAAAAAAAGATATTATAATCATAATAGCATTTTAAAGATAAAAAGTATCTCTCTTTAAAGAACATAACATCATGTTAAAAATATTTAGGAGAGTAAATATAATAATCAAAAATATAAATTTGTAATTTGTCGGTGTACAAATTAAAAATGCTCAAAAAAGTTATTAAACCCAACAATGCCAATCTAACTTGTTGTAAAAAGATAATCACTGTTGACCGCTCCTATTCCAGAAGACCTGATGTGAAGCTTCTTCGGTTTTTTTATTATAGATTTCATGGATGTTGATTGAAATCTCTTTACAATTTTTTTCGAATATACTTACTTTTGATTCCATTAAATAGGTGCAATCGAGAAATAGCCCATACGCGTTTCAGCAATATGTACCAAAGCTGATAATTGTCGAAGCTTTTGCTGAAATGCAATCCAAAAACTAGGACTTGGATTAGAAATTTCAAGCATTCTCGTTAACTCACAAAACAAATTGTCAATCGCAGTCACATCTTCAAGAGAAATACGATTCTTTCTTTCGTCTTGCTTCCAAGTTAATAGCGTAATCTTAACAAGTTCACGAGCTTGATCAATTTTTCGAGACATTTTTTATTCTTGTAAAGATAAAAAACAAATATTATATAATTATTCTATGCGCCTCCCGCAGCTCCATCCGACACAGACATCTCGACGAGATGCGCCCCTGACAGCTCCAGCCGGCACAGACATCTAAAACCTACGAAAAAACAAACAGAGATATGTAAAAGATTAGCAAAGACAGCATCCATCTGTGCCTCTGTTTACTACAGCTACCTGTGTCTGGTGTGTGGACAATACAAAGACAGGAGACAGACGGTCGGAGCAAAATTTCTACACATAGGTTGTTACCCCTTTTAA
>JAIXOW010000202.1 GCA_027486615.1 Oxalobacteraceae bacterium
CCCAAAATTATGGTCGACTCCCTGTGACCCAAATAATGAGTGGATTCATAAATGACTTGATTTTTTGAGCGTTTATTATGACTTATCATCTGTACAAATACGCAAAGCATTATACAAATTTTTAAAAAGTCATTGATTGTACTACGATTTTGACTACGTTAATAAAGATTCATTTTTAAAATTAACAGAACGACGACAGTTTGATTTTCATGTTACAGCAGTAATAACCCCTTTTGAATTAGATTTATCTTACAAAACGTTTTAAATTGATTCTTTGTTTGTGAAATACAGTTCTTTGGAATACATTTTGATATTGCGCGTAAACGGTTTGACAATAGATTGAGGCCGACTTTGTACTTGTTGGTCCTAACAAACGTAAGCATAACATTTCTACGATCTGACAGTGTGTTTAGTCTTATATCTGGGGTCTCCAGGGCATGGTCATTCTCAGTCATGGTCTCATAGTAATTTACTGCCGTTTGATAAAGTGAAAACAATTTTGGGGTGGCTCTCAGATATTTTTTGTGCAAATTAATGTGCGATAGTTCTCTGTTACAGATACTTAAGCATTGACCAGATTGTGAAAACAGTTTTTTATAAAGCGATTCTTTGAGGGTTGGCAATAGCCACACTTGACTTCCATAGTACAATTTAGAGAAACACAGTGAGGTAACTAAGGTTAATAATTCTTGTTCGGTGAAGTGTCTTTTTATTATATTTAGTCCTTGGAGTGATCTTCTTGTTTCTCTGGTGACTTTTTCGACTTGCTTGTCCCATTGCAGGCGATTGTCGAATACGATACCGAGTACCTTCAACGTCGAAGATGAATTGACCACGATGTCCTTTACCTTGATGTTAGCTGAACTAGTGTCGTGTCTGTGGAATATTGTTAGCTCGGTTTTTTCCAGATTTACTTTTAGGCCGGAACTGGCCAACCAGCTCTCCGATTCTATTATTATGTCTTGCAAAGTTTTGACCGCGTCTTGTTTGCTTCTGCTGATTGCTATGTGGTAACTGTCGTCAGCGTATGCTGGACCACTAGATTTTTCCAGAAATGGACTGATGAACAAGTTGAAGAGGACCGGTCCCAGTACAGATCCTTGCACTGTTCCTGATTCCACCTTGAAGAACTCCGAGCACGACCCTTCCACTTCCACGTACGCGATTCTGCCCACCAGCCACTCCCGTAGTAGTCCAACGATGTCCTGAGGCAGACCCATGTTTGTGATGCGCTTTAATAGCAGTTCAGTGTTGACCACGTCGAAAGCCGAACTGAGATCCAGACTTGCAACAGCCACGTAGTTGTTGTCGTCCATGGCTTTTGAGATCTCGCGCTGCAGTACTCGAGCTGCTGAAATTGTACTCCTCCCTTTTCTGAAGCCGTGTTGCCTTTCCGTGAACAAATTTCCCTCCTCCGCCAGGGTACCAATGCGTTTTAGGATACATCTTTCGAAGATTTTTGTCGCTACACACAGATTTGAGATCGGCCTGTAGTTATTAAAGTTGTTCTTAGCCCCTTTTTTGTGAAGTGGCAGTATCCGTGCCACTTTCCATTGGTTTGGTATGGTTTTTGTGACGTAAATCATGTTCATCAGCTTTTGGTATGGCTTTGCTAGATGTGCTGCTCCATCCCTGAGTACTCTCATTGGGATGTTGTCATATCCATAACTGTTCTTGGTTTTTAAGTTCGTCATTATTTCTTTGACAAGATCTTGCGAAAACACATTTTCATTTCCTGCTTCCGTCCGTGTTTGACCGTTGTAGACATCTTCTTTGACTTCGCATTCCGCTATTATGTTTTTTATCTTGTCTTGGAATACCGTCGCAAATATCTGGGCTTGCTCTACTCTTGTTGATATTCCAACTCCGTCTGAAGTCATCTCTGTTGGAATGCGCTCGATTGGTTTGTCTTGCGCCATGCGTATTCCTTTCCAGAGGCCATGATTACCTCCTGTCAGGACTTGGTTTCGGATTTTATTGGTGGTTGAACTTGCAATTAGGCCCCTGATCTTCCGTTCCAGCGCTCTGCCCCTCTCGTATAACTCTGCTGAACCTCTTCGTTTTGCGTTTGTCATTAAATTTTTCTTCGTGCGCTTTAACTTCCTTATTGTCAGTGATTCTTGTACCTTTTTTGGGCCAAAATTCCTCCAGCCAAAGGGAATGATTTTGTCCAGGACACTCATGATTCTATGTTCCATTTCGTCGTTGTAGTCTTGCACTTCTTTGAAATCAATGTTCCAATCCACTAATGCTAGCCTTTCTTGCAGAAGCGTTGGGCTATAGTTCTTCCAGTCCCTGGCCCATATCTTGACTTCTTCTTCTTTCTTCATGCATATGGACAGCGTTGCGACCACTGGGGTGTGATCACTTATTACTGCATTTCCTTCGTCGACTGATTCTATTAAGCTGTGGTTGTTGGTGAATACTTGGTCGAGGATTGACTGTTTCAGCTGTCCCCGGCATGTCCTGCTCCATGTTGTGAAGTCCACTAGCTGTACTAGTTGGCATTCTTCCTCCAGCCCGAGCCATCTGTCGTAGAGTCTTCTATGATGATAGCTCTGCTCTGTTCTTTTGTTATAATCGAAATTGATGTCCCCCATTACTATTGCATTTTCCTGTGTTTCCACAAACGTTTTCAGAACCGAAATTTGCTCGTCCAGTGCTTCTTCGTATGTTGCTTTGTGCGTTAGTTTATAGGTTCTGTAGATTGATGCTAACCCGAAGTTATTCTTGTTGACTGCTATCAAGATTATATGAGATTCCGCTTTTTCCAGGTCATGACGTCTTCTGTGGTTTAAGGTGGCCTTTACATACATTAATGTTCGTATTTTCTGGTTTTCTTGTGTCCTCTCATATTCCGTGACGTAGCCAGGTATCTCGTAAATGCTTAAATTTTCTTCTGCGTCTATTTCCGTTTCTTGCAAACATAATATATCTATCTTATTTTCATTTAGGAAGTCTTTTATCAAGTTAATTTTGCACCTCAGTCCGAGGCAAACGTTAAAGGTGCAGATCTTGATATTCGTTGACTTATCCATCGGTGGTTGGTTTATTGGTGTTGTTGCTGACTGATTTCCTTCTGCTAAGTTCTTTCCTGCTGCTCTGTTTCAGCTCTTTCTCGTCATTTTTCGGCCTCCCTCGCTTCTTGGAGTTAACTA
>JAIXOW010000454.1 GCA_027486615.1 Oxalobacteraceae bacterium
GCGATCTCTTCGGGCAATCCGACGCGCTGCTGCGGCACGTTTGCATAGTGCTTGTTGATTTCCTCGAGCGGCGCGCCGGTCGGATTCGACATCGCGGTGTTCACGCCGCCCGGATGGATCGAATTCACGCGCACGCCCTGATGGCCCAGTTCGAGCGCCGCGACCTTGGTCAGCCCGCGCACGCCCCATTTGCTCGACACGTACGCCGCCAGCGCATTCACGCCGCGCAGCCCGTCCACCGACGAGATATTGACGATCCACCCGCTCTTCTGCGCGATCATGTGCGGCGGTTCCTCAGCGAGAAATGCCCGCCAAGCGCCGTCCGCGCGATCCTTGAAGGGCCCGAAAGCTACGACAAGGACGTCTATCGCGGTCTTGCGGAGCTGGGCGTGCTCGGTGCGGCCATTCCGGAAGAGTATGGCGGCTCAGGCGCTATGTTTTGGCATAAAACCATGCAGTGCGTTAGAGACAGTAATCGATAGCCAGCAGGCGCCACTTACATTACTCGCTGCTACAACTAATTACGCATTAGGTGTGTTGTCTGGCTAACCAATCCAGTAAGAGTTGATTGACTTCATCACTTTGTTCACGCTGAAGAAAGTGTCCAGCATCTGGCACTTCTCGGTATTCATAAATTCCACTGAAACAATCACCTTGTTCACGCATCAGTTCAGCGCGCATGTCCTCTGCACCACACAACGCAAGTGTAGGAATTGAAATCGTATTGGATAATGTTGAACGTAACGCGTGTAAGGAAGGATTCATCAAGTCTTGATCAAACATGGCACGATAATAAGCCAGTGCATTCTTGATCACACCATTCTGTTTTAGACAGTGTTTTATCTTTTGAAGATGATCATCATCTTTGTAATGAGGCACCGACCAATACTGCCAGAGATAATCTATAAAAGACATCTCATCGGCCAGCAAAGCTTTTTCGGGTAAATCTTTTTGCTGAAAAAACCACCAGTGAAATGAGCGATGAACATGCTTAGGTGCAAGCAGATAATTTGCCACTATGTCGGGATGTGGAACTGCCATCAAAACTGAACTTGCCAGTAAATCTGGTCTTGCTGCACTGAGCGCATAGCCAATAATTGCTCCCCAATCTTGACCGATAAAATGGATTTTCTGATTAGGAGAAATCGCTTTAATGAGATCTGAAAAATAATGTACCAGGCTAGCTTTATCAAAGTAAGTTGGTTGTTTCACAGACACTGACAAATAGCCTGGTAAATAAGGTGCTACTACCTTATAACCTGCGACGGATAGTGCATCCATCTGCGCCGACCATGACTGCGGTATATCTGGAAAACCATGCACTAATAAAACGAGTGGACCATCTCCCTGAGTGAGACAGACAAAATCAACGTCATTTGTGCTGACATGTAATTCGTTAATGATATTAGTGGAAGCTGACATTTCCGGCCCTGTCTTTACACTATCGTTGTGGACATCGCTCAAGTCGATTTATCTCAGACCTGCAAACTTAAAACAATAAATAGCTCTGGCAATCAGACAGCCCAAAATAATTATTAATGTTCGTAAAAAATTACTGATAAAAATTTAAACAACAATTCCTTCAATCTCTATTAGACGCGCTAGGCTCTCTTCTAAAATCATACGAGCTGCTGCTGTAGACTGATTCAACTGCAAATGTAATCGTGCATCATCTTCATTACGATTTGCGCATTCAAGACTGTAGTGCTCGAATGCCGTCAAATTGATAATGAGTTCAGCTAAATGATTAGGGCACTCACATGCTATAGCACTACTTAACGTTGCGATATGCGATAACTGATCCTTATCAAAACGTGGTGGCGCACTTTCTTCATCAGTCTGTTGATCAGTTAATGAAGCAACACTGAATAAAGGCTGCATCAAAGACATGCACGCACGATAAATTTCAGCAGCTGATAACGCTCCTTTGAGACAAACAATCCCAGCAGACTCCAGCTCAGAAATCGCCTTTCTTGTCGCGAAATTAAACACAACAATCGCAGCAGATGCTCCAGAGTCAGTGCAGTATTGCTCTATCAAAGCCTGTGATTCTTCATTAATCGTTGATAAATCAATGATCACAACATCTGCTTGTGCATGTGATGTTGATGATCCTGGAATCATGGACCCAACAATATCAATATCTTTGTAATACAGTAAATGCCTAGCATAGCGCACACGTAAAGTATCGCCTACAAAAGCAACACGACATTTCAAACCACTACGTGTTTCTCGCTGCGTACCTTGATGATGTGACGCAGTGAGTCTCTCGAGTAACTCATCTGAAGATAACTTCGCCAAGCTACTCACACCATGACCGAGTTCGGTGAGTTGTTTAACTAACTGAAGTTTTCTGATGTCACCCTCAGAGTAAAGACGTCGTCCTGTGTCACTCCGATCAGGCACGATGAGTTCATAACGCCTTTCCCATACGCGCAAAGTCTCTGGATGAATATTAGTTCGTCGAACAACGACGCCTATGTTGTATTGCGGTGTATTCAACGTTTCCATGTTTTTTTATAGGTATTTATTAGAGGACAACCTCGCACTAGCGGCAAAGCTGTTTATGTTTTGTTTATAAGTTAGATGAAAATTATAGCAGCGCAAGCTTCCCTAACGTTAAAAAATTACTATTACAGCAACAAAAATAGTGGTGTTTGATAATACTTTCCCCAATTTGTTGATATATTTTACATATTATTAACGATTTTTAGAAGATAATTTAATTTTTGTTTATATTTTTGTTGACATTATCTGTTCAATTGATAAACTCCGGCTTATAGAAATTTATTCAAACCCCTCTTTCTTAATTGGAGCTCTACATGTTCAACAAAATTCTACTCATCACTGCCTTGTTATCCAGCACGACTGTGTTTGCGAACAATGTAAAAAACAACGTCGTCATCACAGACAAGGACAAAGTCGTCACTTTGAATATCGCTGAAAACAATTGGGCATCAATTGCAACCAACAGTGTTAACGGCTTAACAAAAATCCGTGAGTATTTCGATATGGGTAAAGCTGGTGTTCAACACATAGACTATGTTGCAAACTGCTCAAACAAAAAATTATCAATGGTTGCATTCAAAGTGCTGCCTTCAGTGATGACAAAAAATGACAGCACGACCAACGTGAACGTCAGCGATTTATCTTTCTACAAACCAGTCATCCAACACGACACAAACATTCTTGAAAAAGCTTGCAACCCAGTACGTTCCATACAAAGTGCCCAAGCAGACAATTAATTCTCTTTGAGTTAATTCAAATATTAAAACCAACCCTATGTCTTAAGTAAACCATAGGGTTGGTTATTTACATTGAAGTTTATGAAACACGGTAAATTTTGTGAGCTTTTTTTAAGTCTACCCAGTACCAGAATTTTATTAGCAGACTGATTGCATAAACGCTTGAATAAAAAATACGAGACTAATCATGCTACTTTCCTCCAAGCTTACTAGTTATGCCCATAGCATAAAAAATGTGCATGCTAACGGTCGTCGTATCACCGCAAAGTCACAAGCACTTAGCCTAAACATCAATACAAGTGTTAATACACTTAACACTCTACATATGCTTAATATCGCCGATGGCTTAGAACCTGTTGGTAGAAGAATCATTGCGCAGTCAACTGAGAAAGCATCTGATCCTATA
>JAIXOW010000381.1 GCA_027486615.1 Oxalobacteraceae bacterium
AGGCAATGCGTTGACTTTTTGCATCTTTCTATCCAGATCACCCGAACGTCCGCCAAAATGCCCTATGTCCGGAATGTGAGAGGCAAGAGGGAGACGAACCAAGATATTGTCTATCAAGTTTGAGATCCCATCTGAAAAAGCAACACCCAAGACCTGCAGGAGAAAAGATTTTTCAATGTAAAGATTGTACTGCGATCCTCACATCTAAAACTTACTTCGGGCACCTGAAGATGCACGCAAGGAGTGGAAAGATCGCCTGCCCATATCTCAACTGCAATATTGTCATCATGACGTCACAGGGCCGTTGTACGGACAATTTACTAAAACACAAACGAAACTATCATGAAGACCAAGAAGTATTTCAGGTTGTAGAACCAAACCAACTGCGAGTGAACGCCTTCGTTGAAGACCAAACTGATGATCACTTTGACGTTGACTTCGAAGGAGACGAAGAAATGACTCACGATGATTCTGCGACGGAGATGGACGAAAGAGAAATGTTTGACTGCAAATTCTGGTCACTCTGGCTCGAAGCAGAGTTCTGTCACATTCTTGCTGAAACCGAAATAACGTTCTTTGTCACAAAATTACGTCGTCTGGCTAAATTGTCGAGCAACCACTTGAAGAAAATTCTGCAGTCCGTTATGCCAGGAAATGATGGTGTTATAGAAAAAATATTTGACAGCGAGGACTGGCTGACATTGTCTTTCTCCGACGCAACTATTTCATCTGCAAAAAGGAGGGAGTCTGAGGCAAAGAGAAGAACCACAATCCTACAAGCACGTCAAAATAATACACTACCTGTATTCCGGACATCGATAAAAACCGTGGTACACAACATTGCCATCGAACCA
Organism: Oxalobacteraceae bacterium; assembly: GCA_027486615.1. GTDB lineage: Bacteria > Pseudomonadota > Gammaproteobacteria > Burkholderiales > Burkholderiaceae_D > Pernthalerella. The sequence continues at coordinate 855 of JAIXOW010000381.1, forward strand.
ACCATTCTTGCAGCGTTGGAATCAAGTGCTTGGGAACCAAACGTTAACAACGGATTTCCTGCAGAAATGGATCACGTTAAAAACTTGCGGATGTATGATGATACCTTGATTGCAAGTTACAAAGACAGCATCCGATATCAAGAGGTCGAGGCATCTATTCCGCCGGAAGATAGACCAGGGATTCACTTGCAACTGTATTCGGACGAGTTTGACAGAGACCTCATGGGTAGCACATCGAAGCGTCACAAAGTGCACGTAACATACCTAAGGATTCTGAACATTGTTGACGGCCTCCGAAGAAGTCCAGATGACTATCACCTAATACAAATCCTTCCTAGCCAAACTTTGCAGGCCAACGGATACGTGACTACGATGGCGCCTTTGGTTCAAGAAATTGCCACTGTTGTGGAGAATGGCATATCTTACCGAGGAAGAAAGTTCGGTGTCAGACTTTCAATACTTCAAGCGGATGGACTCGAGCGGGCAGCAATGTTTGGCATGGCCTCAAATTTCTCAAAGATCACACATTGTGATCCACTTTCGTACTTGACTACAAAGATGAGGATTGAGTGCCAGACTGTGGAAGAAATCCTGTCAGAGGTCGGCAACGTCAGAGACAGACAAAGCTACGCTGAAGACTTGGCCCATTTATCCGACAGTCAGTACGAGGGCAGCAGGGGCCTCAAGTTTGAGAGTCCTTTCAACAGAATACCACACTATCATGTCACCGATAAGGGAGCTGTGGCATTCTGTTTAGCCCATGACCTTTATTCTGGTGCTTTCCGTTCAGATATGGCTCGGGTTTTGGTGAAACTTTGCGAACTGAAACATTTTACGTGGAAGAAGCTTCAAGATCAATTTCGTATGTACCGATCGAAGCTCACTGGACAAGACCGACAAGCCTGGTATGACATTATTCCAATCAAGCCATCCTTCAAGCAGTTACCAGGAAACCATTCTTCAAATCATCTCATCATCCGTTTTCTAAGCTCATTCTTTTTCAAAAAAAGATTTGATGACGCAATGTTTCAAAGTACTGCCTGGTCACTCTATCTCTCCATGAAGCAAATCAGCGAAGTTGTGAGCTGCAAGATCCTCAACGAAGCTGTATCACAAAAACTAACACATCTTGTGCAGGAATATTTAGAGGTAAATATATTAAGTAAACGTGTCTCATTTCACTTATGCTTAAACGGCAATGTAGCAGTGCTAAAATTTTTTTAATTTTTTACTTACAGCTGAAAATAAAATTTAGAGATGAGAACAAGCAAGATCCGTCGTTTCTTGGATCAAGTATAACTCCTAAAACTTTGTGGTTGCTGCACTACCCCGGATTAAATGCAGCATACGGTCCAGTGATGCTGATGGAGACCAACATTGCTGAAGTTAAGAACGGTCAGATGCGGAAGCTGAGCACGAAAGCCAACCAAGCCAAAAATGTTTGTCTTACTATTGCAAAGAGGTAACATTTATTGACTGCACTATCAGCAATAACTTACATCTCAATTTAATTATTAGTGCCGTTCATATATGTGCTTGTTATTAACAATATGTTTATACACCTTTCTCAGGGAATTGAGGCGTTCGGGCGTTAAAAATTGGCTTCGCAGACTTGGTGAAGTCGAAGAATATCGCGCAGAGAAAGTGATACCAACCCCATCCGAATATCAACTTAGCATCCTTTCCTCATTTGGATTGAACCACCAAGATGTCGACATACTCAAACATGTCACTCTTTGTGGTAGTTCATTCCGAGCAGAAGAGGCACAGGTTCTCCTGCACGTTGATGCTGCCCGACGTCAACATTTTGGTATCTTGAAGCTGATTGTGAGGAACAAGAACACCGACAAATACCTGTTGTTTGTTGAGGACCGGAGATTTCAACTCATTTCACATCTTGGCCTCTACCAGTTGCTTGACGACGGAGTAGGAACCATTACTGTGCTCAACTTTGCAGACCTAACTACTGCCGAGCCTCTGAACTTGTACGCCGCAAAGGACAATGATGGCGGAGACGTTTTCTTCGTGTCTTTAAAAGAAGCACTGTTGTACGAGTGTTAACGTATGATCGTTAACTTGAATGAACTGAAACATTATGTTTGTTCTAAACATAAAATTTGTTCTAAACATTAAATGCTGCTCGTGAAATTGCATGTTGAAAACATTAATTGCTGCACGTTAAATAGTCCTAAACATTACTTGACCCTTTACAGATGGCGAAAGTCCGGGGCGGAGGAACTACAAGTTCAGCTTCAAACACGCGAAATGCGAGGAAGCGTCCATACGAGAAGGAAATCAGCGTTTCCAAAGATCGATCCCAAGATCAATTCGGTTCGATTTCTCCGGTGTCATCGAGGAAAGCAGCATCGCAGGATTTTTTTAGCCAATCGCAGGTAAGCCTGATATAAATTTTCTTATTTGCTGCCACGATTAGGTTCATAACATTACGGCAAGGTTGACCGTCATTTCCCAGTCATTTCTTTGCCACATTGTCTGTGCCACACTTCATCCATAAATGGTTAAGGTGTAATAGTCATACGTAAATAAGTCTTGCTAAATTTGAATTTGAAAATGATCCATTTGGATACTTTGTATTAAATATTTTTGCTTGAACTAATGGTTTTGAATTTTGTTTTATATCTCTAAGACCTTCTTCACACAAGAGAAATAAATGTTCTTATTCTTCTCGTGTGTATATGAGGCATTACACTGTTGTCACGTTAACAGACCTAATAACTAGTACTTCCCAAATATGATTAGCAATTTTTCTACACTGAGAATTAAATGAAACACATATTTTTTACTAGTATTATGTTATTATTTAAGCAAACATATTAAAATTTCCAAGTTAACAATAACGGGTGAAGATATGCTGTAAAAATGCAAAAAGAATCAATTTCTAAACTAGAATCATGTGCCCTCCTGCATTACCATCGTTACCGCTATTACCACCTCCTTGAAATTTGTCAATCTTTTGAAATTGAGTTTCGTCATCATCAGTATCCGTTTCAGACTCAGACTCGTATTCTGTTGTTAAATGAGACTCTAGTGCAACCAGTTGGTTTAAAAATGCCCGTCCACCATCGTCAACATAAGTTCTCTGAAT
>JAIXOW010000421.1 GCA_027486615.1 Oxalobacteraceae bacterium
CTTATGGTGTCGAGCGTCGGCTCGATGTCTGTCATTTTGAGAAGGAAAGTATTGTGAACTTAAACGCTACACTGTTCGCGCAGTTCGTCGTTTTCTTTATTCTTGCGCTGTTCACGATGAAATTCGTGTGGCCGCCTTTAATTAAAGCCTTAGACGAGCGTGCGAAGAAAATTTCCGATGGCTTAGAAGCTGCGGATCGTGGTCATGCCGAACTCGCATTCGCTGAAACGCGCGTGCAAGTGCAATTAGCGCATGCTCATGAAGAAACACAAAAGCGCTTGGTAGATGCAGAGCGTCGTGCAGCTGAAATCGTGGATGAAGCAAAACGCCATGCGATGGAAGAAGCAAAAGGCATTGTTGAAGCAGCGCGCCATGAAGCAGCGGCTGAAGCGCTGCGTTTACGCGATACCTTGCGTCATGATGTAGCTTCTTTAGCAGTTAAAGGTGCTGAGCAAATTCTTAAGCGCGAAGTCAATGCGACTGCGCATGCAGATTTACTCAACCAATTAAAAGCAGAGCTGTAATCATGGCTGAACTCGCGACAATTGCTAGACCTTATGCAGAAGCTGTTTTCAGAATAGCGCAGCCGAATTCATTGGCTGCATGGTCTGAGTTGCTAGGCGAAATGGCGCAAATTGCATCTGTTCCAGAGTTGGCAGAGCTTGCACATAATCCGCGTGCGGAAAATGCACAAGTTAGCGAGATTTTTTTATCAGCATTGAAAAGTGCTGTTACCCCAGAGGTGAAAAATCTCGTAGCTGCTTTGGTAGAAAACGGACGCTTAACTTTGTTGCCTGAAATTGCAGCGCAATTTCAAACCTTGAAGAATCATTTCGAGAGCAGTGCTGATGCAGAAATCGTCAGTGCGTTTCCTATGACAGATGCGCAAGTATCTGAATTAAAGGCCGGACTCGAAAAGAAATTTGGACGCAAACTCAACACAACCGTAACAGTCGATCAATCATTAATTGGTGGTGTCAAAGTTACAGTGGGTGATGAGGTATTAGATACATCCGTGCGGGCACGTTTAGAGCATATGCATACAGTGCTCGCCGCGTAAAAAGATAGAAATTATTTAGTTATTGCGAGACCGGGCAGGCAGCGACTACGCCAGTCTCAATCAATCAGGAGCTAACATGCAACTCAACCCGTCTGAAATCAGCGAGCTGATCAAGAGCCGGATTCAGGGTCTCGGCGCAGGCGCCGAAATTCGCAACCAAGGTACCGTAATTTCGGTGACTGATGGTATCTGCCGTATTCATGGATTGTCAGATGCGATGCAAGGCGAGATGCTTGAATTTCCAGGCAACACGTTTGGTCTGGCATTGAATCTTGAGCGCGACTCGGTCGGTGCCGTTATTCTGGGTGAATACGAGCATATCTCCGAAGGCGACGTTGTTAAATGTACCGGTCGTATTCTTGAAGTACCGATTGGACCAGAGCTTAAAGGTCGTGTAGTTAATGCATTGGGTCAGCCGATTGATGGCTTGGGTCCTATCAATGCAAAGTTAACTGCTCCGATTGAAAAAATTGCCCCAGGCGTTATTGCTCGTCAATCAGTATCGCAACCTTTGCAAACAGGTCTGAAGTCAATTGACTCCATGGTGCCTATCGGTCGTGGTCAGCGTGAGTTGATTATTGGTGACCGTCAAACAGGTAAGACAGCAGTTGCGATTGATACCATCATTAATCAAAAAGGTCAGGACGTTACTTGTATCTATGTAGCGATTGGTCAAAAAGCTTCTTCGATCAAAAACGTAGTACGTGCATTAGATGAGCATGGCGCGTTGGGTTACACCATCGTGGTAGCCGCTTCTGCATCAGAGTCAGCAGCGATGCAATATGTATCTGCTTACTCTGGTTGCGCAATGGGCGAATACTTCCGTGATCGTGGTCAAGATGCTTTAATTATTTATGATGATTTGTCCAAGCAAGCTGTGGCGTATCGTCAAGTGTCATTGCTGTTGCGTCGTCCACCAGGTCGTGAAGCTTTCCCTGGCGACGTGTTCTATCTCCACTCACGTTTGCTCGAGCGTGCAGCACGTGTGAATCCTGATTATGTTGAAGCATTCACCAAGGGTGAAGTAAAAGGTAAAACAGGTTCATTGACTGCATTGCCTATCATTGAAACTCAAGCAGGTGACGTTTCTGCATTCGTCCCAACCAATGTAATTTCAATTACAGACGGTCAGATCTTCTTGGAAACTTCATTGTTTAACGCAGGTATTCGTCCAGCGATTAATGCAGGTATTTCTGTATCGCGTGTGGGTGGTGCAGCGCAGACTAAAGTTATTAAAAATCTCTCAGGCGGTATTCGTACCGACTTAGCGCAGTATCGTGAATTAGCAGCATTTGCTCAGTTCGCATCGGATCTCGACGAAGCAACACGTAAGCAGTTAGATCGTGGCGCACGCGTTACCGAGTTGCTGAAACAAGCTCAATACTCACCACAACCGATTTCTCTGATGGCAGTCACTTTGTTTGCAGTTAACAAAGGCTACTTAGATGATATCGAAGTGAAAGATGTATTAGGCTTTGAACACGATCTTCATCACTTCATGCAAACTAGCCATGCTGGTTTGTTGAAGAAAATTGAAGATACTAAGCAACTTGATAAAGATGGCGAAGCAGAATTGGCTGCAGCGATCGCTGACTTCAAGAAAACTTTCTGATCTTAATCGCGCGATAAGGAGTAGCTTGCATGGCTGCAGGTAAAGAGATACGCGGTAAGATCAAGAGCGTAGAAAACACGAAGAAGATCACCAAGGCGATGGAAATGGTGGCCGCTTCTAAAATGCGCAAAGCGCAGGAAAAGATGCGTGCTGCCAGACCATATAGCGAAAACATACGCGCTATCGTCTCGCATTTGGCTCAGGCTAATCCAGAGTACAAACATCCGTTCATGATTAAACATGACAACAGTAAAAAAGTTGCCATGATTATTGTTACAACGGACAAAGGTTTGTGCGGTGGCTTGAACACCAACATGCTGCGTATGGCAACGCAAAAAATGCGTGAGTTAGAAACAGCTGGGAAAAAAATCGAAGCAGTTGCGATCGGTAATAAAGGCTTAGGCTTTTTAAATCGTATCGGTGTGAAAGTCGTTTCACATGCAACACAGCTTGGTGATACTCCACATCTGGAACATTTAATTGGACCAGTAAAAGTTGTACTCGATGCTTATGATGATGGCTTGTTAGATGCGGTTTATCTTTGCTACACACGCTTCATCAATACGATGAAACAAGAGCCCGTTGTTGAACAGCTGTTGCCACTGACTGCAGACAGAATAGAACCAGTGAATTCGCATTCCTGGGATTATCTGTATGAGCCAGATGCGCAAACTGTGATTGATGAATTGATGGTGCGTTATGCAGAAGCATTGATCTATCAATCAGTTGCTGAAAATATGGCCTCTGAACAATCAGCACGTATGGTAGCGATGAAAGCTGCAACAGATAACGCAGGTAATGTGATTGGTGAGTTAAAACTCATCTACAACAAGACCCGTCAGGCAGCAATTACTAAAGAACTTTCCGAGATCGTAGCCGGTGCGGCTGCGGTTTAATTGAACCTAATTCACATTTCTCATTGAAGGAACGAAAATGGCTGATGGCAAAATCGTTCAGTGTATCGGCGCTGTAGTTGACGTGGAATTTCCACGTAATGCAATGCCAAAAATTTATGATGCACTGAAAATGGCAGGCTCTGAGCTGACACTAGAAGTTCAGCAACAGCTGGGTGACGGCATTGTTCGTACCATTGCGTTGGGCACATCTGATGGCCTGCGTCGCGGTATGGTCATTCAAAACACCGGCAAACCAATTATGGTGCCAGTTGGTAAAGCAACCTTAGGCCGTATTATGGACGTGCTAGGTCAGCCAATTGATGAGCGCGGTCCAGTTGATCAAACCCTCACAGCATCGATTCATCGTAAAGCACCAGCTTATGATGAACTCTCACCATCACAAGAATTACTTGAAACTGGTATCAAGGTGATTGATCTAGTTTGTCCGTTTGCTAAGGGCGGTAAAGTTGGTTTGTTCGGTGGTGCGGGTGTAGGTAAGACCGTGAACATGATGGAACTGATTAACAACATCGCTAAAGCACACTCAGGTTTATCAGTATTTGCTGGTGTAGGTGAGCGTACTCGTGAAGGTAATGACTTCTATCACGAGATGGCTGACTCTGGCGTTGTGAATTTAGAGACGCTTGGCGATTCAAAAGTAGCAATGGTGTATGGTCAGATGAATGAGCCACCAGGCAATCGTTTACGTGTTGCGTTAACTGGTTTGACCATTGCTGAATCATTTCGTGATGAAGGTCGTGACGTTCTCTTCTTCGTTGATAATATTTATCGTTATACATTGGCTGGTACCGAAGTATCAGCGCTCTTAGGTCGTATGCCTTCCGCAGTGGGTTATCAACCTACACTGGCTGAAGAAATGGGCCGTTTACAAGAGCGTATTACTTCAACCAAAACAGGTTCGATTACTTCAATTCAAGCTGTATATGTTCCAGCCGATGACTTAACCGATCCATCACCAGCAACTACCTTTGCTCACTTAGACTCCACCGTTGTGTTGTCACGTGATATCGCTGCATTAGGTATTTATCCTGCGGTTGATCCACTCGATTCCACTTCACGTCAGCTCGATCCTAATGTAGTTGGACCAGAACATTACGATACAGCGCGTGCAGTACAAGGTACATTGCAACGCTACAAAGAACTGCGTGACATCATCGCCATTCTAGGTATGGATGAATTGGCACCAGAAGATAAGTTGACAGTTGCACGTGCTCGTAAGATGCAACGTTTCTTGTCTCAGCCATTCCACGTAGCGGAAGTCTTTACCGGTTCACCAGGTAAATACGTATCACTTAAAGACACTATCAAGGGCTTTAAGATGATTGCATCCGGCGAATTAGATCACTTGCCTGAGCAAGCGTTCTACATGGTTGGAACCATAGACGAAGCAATTGAAAAAGCGAAGAAACTCGCAAACTAATGTGCAGTGTGACCGTGTAACAGCGGTCACATCACCAAGGATTCAAAATGGCAAACACAATTCATGTTGACGTCGTGTCAGCTGAAGAACAGATATACGGTGGCCCTGCCGAGTTCATTACTGTGCCTGGCGAAACAGGTGAGTTGGGTATTTATCCGCGTCATATTCCTTTGATCACGCGTATACGTCCTGGCGCACTTCGCATCAAAGTACCCGGTCAAGCAGAAGAAGAATTCGTCTTTGTTGCTGGTGGAATTTTAGAAGTACAGCCACATACAGTAACAGTGTTGGCAGATACTGCAATACGTGGTCATGATCTAGATGAAGCTAAAGCGGCTGAAGCTAAGAAAATGGCGGAAGAAAAAGTAGAGAAAAGCGAATCAGATATTGATTACGCCCACGCTCGTGCTGAACTTGCAGTTGCAGTTGCTGAACTTGCTGCTATCGCAAAGTATCGTAACAAACGTTAAACAAACTTGTTACGCTAAAAAAGAAAGGCAGCCTAGGCTGCCTTTTTTCTTATGCTGTGAATTAAGCCCAAGTCTTAGATCTATCGATTGCGCGATTCCATACTTCTAAACGAGAAGATCTTTCATCAGCAGCCATACTAGGCTCGAACCTTCGTTCAACTTTCCATTGCGCTGCAATCTCTTCTTGTGAATTCCAATAGCCTACACCTAGGCCTGCAAGATAAGCAGCACCTAAAGCAGTAGTCTCAGTTACTTGAGGACGAACCACGGGTACACCCATGATATCCGCTTGAAATTGCATTAATAAGTTATTGCTAGCAGCACCACCATCCACACGCAATTCTTTAAGAGGTAGTGTGGCATCTTTTTGCATAGCACTAACTACATCAGCAGTTTGAAACGCAATGCCCTCTAGTGCAGCTCTAGCAATATGTCCTGCTGTTGTACCACGCGTCAGTCCCAGCAAAGTACCACGAGCATAAGCATCCCAATGCGGCGCACCTAAACCAGAGAAGGCAGGAACAAAAGTCACACCATCTGAATCTTTAACATTGCTAGCTAAGGCTTCAACATCAGCGGATTGTTTAATAATGCCTAAGCCATCACGTAACCACTGAATGGTTGCACCACCCATAAACACACCACCCTCCAACATATAATCAGTGTGATGCGGTGTTGAATGACCAGTTGTCCAACCTACGGTTGTGAGTAAATTATTTTTTGATGTAACCGCACGACCTGTATTCATTAAAATAAAACAACCTGTCCCGTAAGTACTTTTCACCATACCTGAGTGATAGCATGCTTGACCATAAGTAGCAGCTTGTTGATCACCTGCTATACCTGCAATAGGAATCGGTGCGCCGAAAAATTCTGATCGTGTATGAGCAGCGATGCCACTGCTAGGTACAACTTTTGGAAGAATAGCGCGAGGAATGTTTAACAAACTAAGTAATTCATCATCCCAGTTAAGTGTATGTATATTAAACAGCATAGTGCGAGAAGCATTACTTGTATCAGTAACATACTCACCTGAGAGTTTATAAATCAACCAAGCATCAACAGTACCAAATGCAAGCTCTCCACGCTCAGCACGTTCACGCGCACCAGTCACATTGTCGAGCAACCAACTTAACTTAGTCCCTGAAAAATAACCATCAATGATAAGACCAGTTTTTTCTTGTACTAGTGGTCCTTTGCCATCAGCACGTAAAGCATCACATAAAGTAGCAGTGCGTCTATCTTGCCAAACAATGGCATTCGCAACTGGCTCTCCGGATTTTTTATCCCACAATACTGTTGTTTCGCGTTGATTCGTAATACCAATCGCTGCAATATCTTTTGCAGTTAAATGATGATCACGCAGCACTTGCTGAGCAACAGCAAGTTGTGATGACCAAATTTCATTCGCATCATGCTCAACCCAACCTGCATGAGGAAAAATTTGTCTAAACTCTTGTTGCGCAGTGCCGTGTATATGTCCTTGTCGATCAAACAAAATAGCGCGTGAGCTAGTTGTACCTTGATCAATAGCTAAAATAAATTGTTCGGACATACGGCCCTCTTTAAAGAATAAAAAAATGCGCGAACGAAGTCGCGCATTAAATCCAAACAGTCGGAAACCGGACGCGGTTATATAAACCGCGTCCTGAAACAGCGCAAACTTATTTTACGCGACCAGCTTTCCAAGCGGAGAGTAGCTTGTCATACGCAATGGTTTCGCCTTTCGGCTTTTCATTCGCAAGCTTCTTCCATGGTGCAGCATTGTCAGACAAATATTTTGCTGGATCACCTTCAGGATTAAGTTTAGGTGTGCAGTTCTTCATACCTGCGCGCTCTAAACGACCCATTACGTCATCCATCTCTTTTGCCAAATTGTCCATCGCTGCTTGTGGTGTTTTCTCTGCAGTGACCGCAGTCGCTACATTTTTCCACCAGAGCTGAGCCAGCTTAGGATAATCAGGTACGTTGGTTCCGGTTGGTGTCCATGCAACACGTGCTGGGCTGCGATAGAACTCAATCAATCCACCGTACTTAGCAGCATTCTTCGTGAAGTACTCATGACGAATGTCTGAGTCACGAACGAATGTTACGCCTTCAATCGATTTTTTGAGTGAAGTGGTTTTTGAGTTGATGAACTGTGCATACAACCAAGCAGCTGCTTTACGTTCATCAGGTGTAGATTTGAAGAAGGTCCATGAACCTACGTCCTGATAACCATTCTGCATGCCATCTTTCCAGTATGGGCCATGTGGTCCAGGAGCCATACGCCATTTTGGTGAACCATCTGCATTGTTAACCGCAGGTGCTTTTGCCATTGATGCAGTAAAGGCTGTGTACCAGAAGATTTGCTGAGCAATCTGACCTTGACCAGGAACAGGACCTGCTTCTGAGAAGGTCATACCCATAGCTTCTTTTGGTGAATACAGCTTCATCCAATCGATGTACTTGGTCAACGCATAAACAGCAGCAGGAGAGTTAGTTGCACCACCACGTGATACAGAAGCACCCACTGGTGTGCACTTATCAGCGCCTACACGAATACCCCATTCATCAACTGGCATACCGTTAGGAATACCTTTGTCAGCGGTGCCTGCCATTGATAACCATGCGTCAGTAAAGCGCCATCCTAATGATGGATCTTTTTTTCCGTAGTCCATATGACCATAAACTTTTTTACCGTCAAGCTCTTTCACATCATTGGTAAAGAAGTTGGCAATGTCTTCGTAGGCAGACCAGTTTTGTGGAACACCTAAGTCATAGCCATACTTAGCTTTAAACTTATCTTGCAAATCTTTGCGAGCAAACCAGTCAGCACGGAACCAGTAAAGGTTAGCAAACTGTTGGTCAGGTAATTGATAAATTTTCTTATCAGGACCAGTCACAAAACTAATACCAATAAAATCTTTCAGATCTAAACCAGGGTTGGTAAATTCTTTACCAGCACCAGCCATAAAATCGGAAAGAGGAATCACAGCACCATAACGGAAGTGGGTACCAATCAAGTCGGAGTCAGAGATCCAACCGTCATAAATACTCTTACCGGATTGCATAGACGTCTGCAGTTTTTCAACGACATCGCCTTCTTGAATTAAGTCATGTTTAACTTTAATGCCAGTGATTTCTTCAAAAGCTTTCGCCATCACCTTAGATTCATAAACGTGTGTATCAATAGTTTCTGATACGACGCTAATTTCATTCACACCCTTGGCTTTGAGCTTTGCAGCAGCATCAATAAACCACTTCATTTCATCAAGCTGTTGTTTCTCGCTTAAGGTTGAAGGTTTGAACTCTTGCTTCACCCACTTTTCGGCTGCCTTCATGTCAGCTTGGGAAACACCCGAAGCCAACATAGCTGCAATCGCTATTGCGCTAAGTTTAAGTTTCACGACTTTATCTCCTCTGCCTTCCCGGTCTTATAAGCATGACCACCGGCGGGAAGTTATCCGGAGTCATGATGAAGCGAGGGTTAACCCCAACGCATCCAAAACTTATATCGTTGTAATGCCAGTTGTAATGGTCAACCCCAACGCATCACAACAAAAAGTAAAGCAAATCCTAAAACAGCACCGATGTATTGTGTGACATCAGTCATGCCCGCCCAAGCTAAATTAACATAAGCAGCGCATAGCAATCCAATAAATAAACGATCACCACGGGTAGTCGATATAGGAAGAAATCCTTTTCTTTCTATACTAGGCGATTTGACTTGCCAAATTGTCATTCCAATTAACATAATCAAAACGCTAATGAAAAAAATAGCAATAGGAGTAGTCCATGCCATCCATGAAAGAGATTGCCCCATTTACACCCTCCCCATCGCAAAACCCTTAGCGATGTAATGTCGCACAAACCAAATCACTAATGCACCAGGCACTATCGTAAGCGTACCAGCAGCAGCCAACACTCCCCAATCCATACCGGCTGCAGAAACAGTACGCGTCATCGTGGCAGCAATTGGTTTTGCATTCACAGAGGTAAGGGTACGAGCAAGTAATAACTCAACCCAGCTAAACATGAAACAAAAGAAGGCAGTAACACCTATACCTGATTTAATCAGAGGCAGAAAAATTTTCACAAAGAATTTAGGAAAACTATAACCATCTATGTAAGCAGTTTCATCAATTTCTTTAGGAATGCCTGACATAAAACCTTCCAGTATCCACACTGCTAATGGCACATTGAAAAGCAAGTGCGCCAATGCGACAGCTAAATGCGTGTCCATCATGCCGACGGTGGAATACAGTTGAAAGAAAGGTAAAAGAAAAACTGCAGGCGGTGTCATGCGATTAGTCAGTAACCAAAAAAATACATGCTTATCGCCTAAAAAAGAATAGCGGGAAAAAGCATAAGCAGCAGGTAATGCCAAGGTAACCGACATCACCATATTCAGCGCGACATAAATAATCGAATTAATGTAACCGCTATACCAAGACTCATCAGTAAAGATGGTGAGGTAATTATTGAATGTAAGATGAGTAGGCCACATCGTCATCACACCAATGATCTCTTCATTGGTTTTCAATGACATGTTAAGCATCCAATAAATAGGCAACAGGGATGCAGTCAAAAAACACAGCAACATCAAACGAGAAAAATTCTTGCGCATCATGCTTGATCTCCTGTTCCTACTCGCTGCATCCAGTTATATAAAATGAATGAGAACAGTAAGATGATCAGAAAATAAATCAATGAAAATGCAGCTGCAGGACCTAAGTCAAATTGACCTACGGCTTTTTGCGTTAGATATTGCGAAAGAAACGTAGTTGCATTGCCAGGACCGCCACCGGTTAACACAAACGGCTCTGTATAAATCATGAAGCTATCCATGAAACGCAATAGCACAGCGATCATGAGTACATTACGTAGCTTAGGTAATTGAATAAAACGAAACACAGCAAAACGTGATGCGCCATCTATACGCGCAGCTTGGTAATACGCATCGGGAATAGCACGTAAACCGGCATAACAAAGTAAAACAACTAATGGTGTCCAATGCCAAATATCCATTACTAACACCGTTATCCACGCATCAAAAGAATCACCCGTGTAGTTATAGCTAATGCCTGCATTATTAATAGTATTACCGAGTAAGCCAATGTCGCCACGACCAAAGATTTGCCAGATGGTGCCGACTACATTCCAAGGTATGAGAAGTGGTAGCGCAACTAATACTAATGACAATGAAGCACGCCATCCTTGCGCAGGCATAGTTAACGCAACACCTATGCCAAGTGGAATTTGAATCACAAGTACGGCAATTGAAAATATCAGCTGGCGAAATAAAGCGCCATGTAAATCACTATCACGCATCACAGCACGAAACCATTCCATGCCTACAAATACTGCTTGATCAGGTCCAAGAATATCTTGTACCGAGTAATTCACCACCGTCATTAAAGGCATGATGGCTGAAAAAGCCACCGATAAAATCACGGGAAGAATGAGCCACCATGCTTTGTTGTTATAGGTTTTCATCTTATCGCACCCGTTTATCGTTTACATAAAAGAGCGTGCGCTCTGTAAGAAAGCTAAGCCAGATAGGTGACCCAACTTTGCCCGGTTCATGTCGCAACTTGGCTGCTACTTTATGTTCGCCTAGCTGGCAACTTACTAGCCAATGCGTACCCATATTGCGCACCATAGTCAATTGTGCGGGTAAAGCATTTGCTATGGATTTGGCATGACACTCAACAAACTCAGGGCGTATACCTAACTTAATTGTATTGTTAGCTGATCCATTGCTAATAGCATGCAGCAAATTTTCAGGCACAGATAAGGATGTTTCTAAGCCGTTTATATGCACTTTATTTTGCGACACACTACAAGGCAGTAAATTCATACCAGGATTGCCGATAAAGTAACCGACGAAGGTATGTTCAGGCTCTTCAAACAAAGCCTGTGCAGAACCCACTTGTACGACTTCTCCTTGCGTCATCACGACCACTTGATCAGCAAAAGTTAAAGCCTCAACTTGATCATGCGTGACATAAATGAGAGAGAGTTTTAATTCATGATGAATCTCTTTTAGCTTGCGCCGCAATAACCATTTCAGATGCGGATCAATCACGGTTAACGGTTCATCAAATAAAACAGCAGCTACATCAGGACGTACTAAGCCACGTCCTAAAGATATTTTTTGTTTTGCATCGGCGGTTAAACCACTTGCACGATGTTTGAGATCAGAAGTGAGTTCGAGAATTTCTGCAATCTGATCAACACGTTTAGTAATGTCGGCTGTTTTCCGGCCGCGATTTTTCAAAGGGAACGCAAGATTTTCACGCACGGTCATCGTGTCGTAAATAACAGGGAATTGAAAAACCTGCGCTATGTTGCGTGCTTCGGTTGGCAACCTAGTCACATCTTTGCCATCAAACAGTACTTGTCCTTCGGATGGAATAACTAAACCAGAAATAATATTCAGTAAGGTCGTCTTGCCACAACCAGATGGGCCAAGTAATGCATAAGCACCACCATCATCCCATGTCATAGTCATAGGTAGTAATGCATAGTCCGAAGGAGAAGTCGGATGTGCTTTATAAGAATGGGCGAGGTTGACTAATTCTATACGTGCCATGATCAAGCTCCTGCCTGGCTAGGCGCAAACAATAATGCACCGTCATGATCGAAGATGAAAACATCTTCTGGCTGAAAATATAGAGTGGCAGCTACACCGATTTCTAGTTGATGTACACCAGATAATTGTGCAACTAAAGAAATGCCTGCCTGATGAAAATGCACATAGGTTTCAGAACCACTAATCTCAGCTAGATCGACATTAGCATGCAGAGCATAATCATTGCTGTGTTCAGAAGAGAGTCGTAGGCTATGTGCGCGCAGTCCAAGTACAACTTCATGACGACCTTCTACACCAGCACGCTGACTGGCTGAAAGAGGCAAATGCATACCATCATCAATGGTAGCGACACCATTTGCATCGACCTTGGCTGGCATTAAATTAATCGGAGGATCACTAAAGGTGCGCGCAGTTTGTATGGAATTAGGCGCATTAAAGACCGCTAAGGTTTCGCCGTGTTGTAGTAATCGACCTTCATGCATGACGATGGTATGTCCACCTAATTGCAATGCTTCGAGTGGTTCTGTGGTTGCATACACCACTGTCGTTTTTCCACTTGAAAAAAGTTCGGTTAATTCACTGCGCAGCTCTTCACGTAATTTGTAATCAAGATTAACTAGAGGCTCGTCTAATAATAATAAGCCTGCTTCTTTTATTAAGGCGCGTGCTAATGCGGTTCTTTGTTGTTGTCCACCTGAGAGTGCAGCAGGATGACGATCGAGAAAAGCTGAAATATGTAAACGCTCTGCCATA
This sequence comes from Oxalobacteraceae bacterium, assembly GCA_027486615.1. Lineage (GTDB taxonomy): Bacteria > Pseudomonadota > Gammaproteobacteria > Burkholderiales > Burkholderiaceae_D > Pernthalerella. Next base: position 12,810 of record JAIXOW010000421.1, read on the forward strand.
GCATTGACGCGACTACGAATATGTTCTTCTGAAAGTTCTCCTGCAATTCTTAATGGCGAAGCAATATTTTCGAAAACTGTTAATGAAGGATAGTTAATGAATTGCTGATACACCATGGCTAAATGTCGTTCACGAACAGGAACACCTGTGACATCAACACCATCTGCTATGACTTTGCCTTCAGTAGGTTTA
>JAIXOW010000113.1 GCA_027486615.1 Oxalobacteraceae bacterium
CTTAAAACGGAGCGCTTGAAAGTGTCGAAAAATTATTTTAGTACTATTCTTTTCCATTATGCCACTACTAGGTCACGTTTCAATGAATGACGAACCTCCAATTGTTGCTACGGATGTTGTTCAGAAAGACGATGGAAATTCAACTGCCGCTGAGGACAATCTCTTAAAAACTGTTCCCCAACGATTTCGTGAAAAAACTAAAGAACTAATAAACATTTGTAACAAAAGTCCCCAACAATTGACTTGGAATAGTGATGGACAAATATTTATCAATCAACAAAGTGTTCCATTAGCAAACATTTTTACACTTTTGCCTGCTATTTTTAAACCTACTTCAGTAAATAGAAAATTGCCTGGCTTTGATGAATTAGTAACACAAATAGCTACAATGGGGTTTGCTCGCTTAATGAATCCAAGTTTAACCAGAGGCCTACGGCGAAAATTGACTCAAAAAATTGAAAATGAAAATGAACTTTATGCTGATATCCTAGAGTTAGATAAAAAGTGGTATTACCTTGGCCCAATCTAAAAAACCCAATCTAAAAAATGCTAGGATCAGACTTTATCGAATATTTTAATAAACTTCCGATGTTAATGCCACATTTCAATGGAGTGTATTCAATTGATACAATTCCACATCGAATGAAACCTCGCACTTTTAGCATAATTAACTTAGATCCAAAAAATAAACCAGGGTCCCATTGGTTTGTAATGGTAAAACCTGAGTTGGGTAAAATAGAAATATTTGACAGCTTGGGGGTGGGTTCAAAAATAGGCTTAATTACAGAAAATTTAAAATTCAGAACAAAACAAGACATCATATGTAATGAAACACCTTTTCAAAGTGCGGATTCTCACTCCTGTGGCTTGTTTGCTATATATTTTGCTGTTGAACGTATGTTTAACCTTGATTTGCCTTTTCTTGCACTATTAGAGGACATATTTGTAAATAAACTGGAAAAGAATGAAAATACTGTAAAACAATTTTGTGAGAACTTGTGAAGATTATCAAATGATTTTTTTGGTTCCTTTTCTAGATGGCAAAAAGGGACCATGCAGGAGGGATAAAAATAAATGTCCCAGTTCAAAAAGTAGAATTCGATTCAATGGTGAATCGTTTCTTACACCCAATGCGAATGGTTATTTCTGGACCAACTGCGTGTGGAAAGGTATATTTTTGGCCAACACATTTAAACTTAAATTAAAGTACCCCTTCAAGTGCGTAATATATAATTTTTTTATTGAAAATATGTAGCGTTGTGATTTTGTTTAATAGTATTTTTTTGGGTTTGAAATATCAGTCCACCTTCGTGTTAAACCTTCTGAAGCATCGCTCGGAGTTATTCTCAACCAACTTTATGAGAATATTGTACTGCGTGCCGGAAGATGCTGCTCATTTGCATGAAAAATACATCGAAAAACTTCAGAAAGAATACAAGTTTATCGAGATCATCAAAGGGTTACCGCAAACGAATGACATCAGTGATGACACTTTGCCAAAGCTGATAATAATGGTGAAATACTTTGAATTTATAATTAGAGGCTTGTTTTTTCATTAATACTTTCTTTTGTGACAGTTTTCTGACCAAACTATGTTCATTCCCCCCTAAATTTATGTGTCTTATTTTATTTACTCTTTTTAATCAAAGGATGACCTTATGACGGAGATCTTTAAGGAAGGCAGAATGGTCAAACTATTCACACAAACATCTCACCATGCATCAATTAGCATAGGTAAAAAAGCATAAAAACAGGCTATTTGGCCTTTTATTTTTTCTGCCTTGTGTATGCAAAACAGCCAAGCTTTTTTGATGTTCTCTTCTTTAAATATACTGTTATGAAATGTTTTATTTGATTTCAATTGAATAAAAATTTAATTTCAGTATTTACGATGCAAAACTACTACGAAACTGGACATAGTAAAACTATCATGCGAAACGTTACGTATAAAGTTTTTTTCCGTCACACTGATGAGGCCGGCATGCTTCGTAGTATTGGCGCCAACATAACTCCAAACCAGGTGTTAAAATGTTATAAGCTCTGATTACTTGACAACTAAATATTGTTTTAATAGATCATACAATCTGACAAAAAAATTTTTTCTTAAGTAACAGAGCCTATAATTAATTTTACAGCCAAACTTTCTAATCAACTGCTTTGCCGCTTTACAGCATTATTTTCCAAGCCAACGATATCCTTATTTGCTGGTCGATGGAATGGCCAATCACAATATGCACTCAATTCTTGTCAGAAGTCATATTTTCCCAGATGAACAAGATTCTAAAATAAGACCCCTCTGCTTCTTTGTTAATCCTTGTTACAAAAAAAAGCATTGAAAAACATAGTCAGCATTTATTCATGATAAGTTTTTCCAGCACAATTAAATCCAAATGGGTATGTTTTATAAAGTGGGTTTTCTGATGGCACATACCTCTTCATTGTAAATACATTACTAAATGTGTAAGATGTCGATTCATACGAAACTTTTTTTGTCTTTTTATCTGTCATTTTTTTGGTTTGATTTAATAAAAGACATTCATAAGTCTGATTAAAATTACTGTTAATAAATGTTTTATAAGTATTGTTGTCTATGATATTTTTGTTATTCAAAGACGTAAGGGAAAGGCCCCTTACTTTAACAATGCTGCATAGTTCGTTATCACTGTTCAGATAGTTTATTGAGTAATTTCTCGGGCCTAGAGCATAAAAGCTTTGAATTTTTTGGGGGGGATAAACGTGTTTAAAATGTCCAATGGCTGGACTCATAGGTAGGGGATTTACAGTGTTTTTCTTTAAAGAATATACGATTGAATCTGTGTCATAATACAATATTTTAGAATCAACTTTTTTTAGCGATAAAATGTAGTTTCTTAATACAACCATGGCTTGAGAGGCAATCTCAGCTCCGATGTAAATATTTGTACTTTTATTTGGGGGTAAAGAATTGTCATTTAAAACATACTCCACTTGGCAGTGATCAATAAAAACATTTAAATCAGTAATTGCATACTCTTTACCCAGTTCTTCGAGCTCAAATTGATTTGTACACTTTTTAGTCACGAGATTATTGGTATTTCTACTGAACATTCCAAAAAGACAGTTCATTAAATCTTTATAAAACTTTTTTAAGTTTGAATTATTTTTGCAATCGGACGGTTTTATTTTTAAGTGGTCTGGTAGGCACATTGATTCATTAAGATTATCACAGATGAGTTTTTGCTCTTCAAAAGTTTTAGCATCTTGCAGTAAATTAGAGTTTTTTAATCTTTCAGTGCACAACAATTGAACGTAATCTTTTAAAATATAGTCTTTTTCAGGAAAATGATGTACTTCTAAAAATCTCTCAACCTTATAGCCTTCTCTTGTTATTTGATTAATTGTTGACATCATCCAGCAGCCAGTAAAAATACGGTTTTTTACTTTATGATTGCAAGGCTCCGGACTACTCAATTTAGCACATGCAAGGCAAACAGCCATTACAGTAGTGTTGTTTAACTTAAACTTGAGAATTGGATCTTCAATATCCAATGGCACTAATATTGAACAAAATGCTGAACCACCCTGCAGTGATTCATCCTTGTAACGCCATTCTTCCAAAATTGAATTGTAGTAAATGTTTTTAAGATCTTCACCCACAATTACAGTATATGGGCCAACACCAAATTTAGTATTCACAGAAACGTATGAATATAAAGAATTTATATCCACAACGTACAGATCACTGTCTGGATTCTCTTCTGCTGTATATTTTAAAGTAAGGACATCTAAAAGTCCCCCACGGACACACTCCCGAGGTATAAGTCTCTTTAAAGGTCGATCTTGCCAATAGTCCGGATTTTCATTTTGAAATTGTTTCCACAGTGTAATTTTTTTCCCATTAGAAGTAGTTACTTTGGTTTTCTTAAATTTGTCCCATTCACATTCAAACACGTAATCCACACGAATGTCTGGATACTTTGTTTTCATGAAGTCCGAAAATTTTTCATCCATTAATTTCAATTCATTAAAAGAACGTCCAAAGCAATTTGGGGTGTCAGGAGTCCAGCCTTCAGGTTTCTCTAGTAAACAGTTTTGGTGAGCGTGAAATTTGCACCTGGAATTTGACATTTCAAAATATTTAAAATTGTTCTTGCATTTTTTCATTTACAATTTAAGTTAATGAAATGGCCCGCTCCCAAAACTCTATTAACGCGTAATAAACGCTCAAATCAAATCAATTAATCATAAAAGGCCATTAATCACTTACCCATAAAACTGAATGACGGTGTTAAGTTTTGGTGAATATAAGTCAACATCGTAAGGCCCAAAACTTTGCTGGCCTGTTGGAGTGTTGAAGGCTGTTACGTAATCTGCATGAGGCTCGGTAAAAGTTTTGTAAGATGTAAATTCATACTCTTTTCTTGAAACTCTTTTCATGTTACTGGTATTTTCAAACATTACACAATTTAAATCGTACTGATTAAGATAGTAGGCTTTGCACAGATTAAAGGTATAAGATGATTTTGAGGTAATTCCAACTGCAAAAGGATGCAATACCAGGCGAGTTTCAAGATTTTGATTTAATTTAATTTTTTCTTGCAAGTCAAAGCTCTGTTTCAAAAAAGTCAAAATAGATTTTGCCAAAAGTTCAGTTGTGTGAATGCAGTTCTTAATAATTTCATTCTTAAAACACCAAGAGTCATTTTTGATGGATTCCCAAAATCTTAGTTTTTCGTCATGAAGTTGAGAGTTGTCTTGGATTTCAACAAAGTTCGAAAATTCTGGTACAGATCCATCATAGTTGTACAGAGACCTTCGATTTAACCTGTAAAAAACAGATTTAAAATGTGCTTTAATTTTTTTTTGCATAAATGTAGTCAAATGGCACCCAGCTACTTTACTCATTTAATGTCTAGTATTTTTGTTACAAAGCTTGGCAATTTCACTGATATCTGCAATTGAGTTATATAAAAAACTTACTTTGTTGGAAAATAAAAGTTTTTGTGACTGATTTCATATTGATTGGCTAGATCATGAATTGTTCCATCAAAATAATTGCATCCATTTAAAAATGTGAGTTTGTGGGTCTCCAAATGTACAGAGTAGATTTTTGATTTTCGGCTGAAGATTGATGGAGGAACCCCGAGTTCATTTAGCGCATTATAAATGGTAACCTGTAAAAAAGAAAATCAGATGAAAAAAAGCTTGAGACATTTAAAATCTGTCAAGAAACACTGATCTATGTTTGAGATTCCTCTTTTTCCCTTAAACCTTTAAGATACAAAAACTAAATTTCGGTTAGTAAAAAACAATCACTCTGCTAAATCAAAATAAGATTAAGACTAAATTTACATATTTTATCTTGTTAACCCAAATTGGATGTGAGTAACAAATTTAATTTATCCCGCTCAGACAAAATTAGACGCAGGTGTAGGTAAAATTGTAGTAGTGTTTAAACATAAGAAACTTACTAAATGATTATGGCCTTCATTCCAAGACAAAAACACAGAGTTGCGCCATTCTGGTAGCAGAATTAATTGCAGAAATTTCCAAATGGCTGAATTGTTCTTTTCTTTGCTTTTCTGCAAAACAACATTTTGCAAATGCGGTGCAAATTTCCAAGTGTGGTTGTAGCGAGCTTTAACTTCTGTGGTATATGGTTGAACATTTTTGTCACTGAAGTATTCAAATGTATATTTTTCATCTGGTTCAAAACTAGGCTCGTCAAAAGAATCTTCGAGAATAATGTGTTCTTCGAATATGCCTCGACGTTTTTCTCTCCAAATGCAAATAACATTAGGCTCCTCTGTTACATAATTTTTTTCGTGATATTCACAAAAAATATTTTGTGGTAATTCATTTTTTGCTTTCGTGTTCTTTTTTCTAATTTGTTCACAAGCCTCACAATGTTCGCTTGACAAATTTCTGTATTCAAAGTTGATAAAAACTAGATTAGGCCAATTTTTTGTTAATGGGGTTTTCTCAACTTTACAACTGTGTAAGCGGTCAAACTTGGGACCCCGACAATGCTGACATTTTTTCGTCTCTTCTTCAAAACAAACATGATTTTCAATTATTTGTTTTGGAGTCATTCCTGCAAACTTGAATCTTAAGTACTTGTTACAGATCTGACATAGCTGACCGCGACGACTAATTTTTCTTTTGTATTCTCCAGTTTTTGATATTTTACCACATAAAGATGTGTGCAAATCAAAGCATTTTTTTGTGTCAAATGTCACTAAACAAAGTTTGCATTTAACATTTTCATCTAAATTACTAGATATCCTGCTGTTGCAAAACTGAAATGGCAAATACTTTGGTTGCATTGTTTTTTCAGTAGCAAAAAATAATACACACTTATTACATGTTTCACGAACACATTTATGACGATAATGATGTCCAAATGTTTTATGGCACACTAGGCATATTTCACGATTGTGTCTGAAAAAAGCTCTCAGGTTATTGATGAACACAACATGATTTTTTGAGGTACGCAGCAAAAAGATTTGAGCCAAAGAATCGTCATATTGGTTTGGAAAACTTTCAACGTTACTGTTTTTTTCTTGCGAGCCAATTATTACGTGAATTTGGCATTGATACTCAATAGCCAACTTTGGTAAAATTTCTCTGTAATCATGAGGCCCACAAGGAGAAATATTTAGTTTATGAGCACACTTGTCAATTAAATTCAGAAGTTTTACTCCTGCCTCATTTTTTAGACGCC
>JAIXOW010000170.1 GCA_027486615.1 Oxalobacteraceae bacterium
ATACACATCCGGGTAACGGTAACTCTCATTCTCCATCTCTGTTTCGTCCATCTTTCTTTTCTTCAAAGCCAGACCATCTTCATTTTCACTCGTCATAATAGAAAATTCTACAGACTCAGCCTCAGGTTCAGGTTCAGGGATATCCGTTGAGAGACTTTGAGTCGCTTCAAACTCTGACCTATGATCAGGCGATTCCGGTGATTCAAGATATTGAACGCCATTCGCATTTTCGACATTAATACAATTAGTTTCAGATTCATCGTATGCAACTTGACGACGACAGTTTCCGTTACAGCCACAGTCACAAGAAGTCGAATCCATTTTTATCTTTTGGTTTCAGAAACTGAAACTGAGATTACCAATATAATTCTTTCGTCAAAATCTTCTTGAGAATATTTCAGAAAGATTTTTGAATGACAAATGAATATGCTCACACCCTAATCAACATCTATTTATACACATGAAACAAAATATGTAACAAAGAGAAGATAAAGGGTAGCGTTTTGTCACCCTCTGGAGGAAGAAGAGGAAGAGGAATTTTCGCACGCGAACGCTCTATATCTTAAGCTTTCTCTTTCTTTTTCCTGATTCTACACACCCTCCTCGAGCTTGAGATTGTAAATGGACTACATTCACACGCTAAAATTCTCGCAATAATATAATGCTAGCTATAATTTGAAATTTCAAATCTGTAAATATGACTTCTAATTCTAACTTTAACTTTAACACAAAAAATACAATCAGTTTTATTTTGTTTGTAAATTTTTTTATATTTATTGGTATCGTATATTATCTGTTTGCATATTTAATGTATTCAAAATAAAATTATTTCATTTCCATTTCATATAGACTTCATTTTTCCTAATTTTTTTAATATTATTTTTATCTTTATCATTCGTATAAACATTTTTACGTTTTGTTCCTTGAGGTAGTTGATATATATAATTATTATCACTATTATGAACATTTTTCAAATGTCTGTCGAGAACTTTTTTCTCTTTATAACTATTAGAACATAATTTACACTTATGTAGATAAACTGCTTGTTTTTTTCTCGTTGATCCTTTTTCGATGATATTTCCATTGGTGTTTCCAATCTTTCTCTTTACCCCATGATTATCTTTCGATTTATAATTGTTATCAACATTATGAATATTTCCCAAGTGTCTGTCATGAGATTTCTGACTATTGAATGAAGCTGGACATAATTTACATGCTATAACACTGCTGCTGATATTATTGATTATTGGAGTTGTAGTAGTTTTAAAATTATCAGCATTAACATCATTGATGGGTATGTAGTTAGAGCTAGACGTTACAGAAGCGTCTTGAGTTTGAGTATTTGTTGCAGGTGCAGGAATCGAAACTTTCTTGTTTATGGAATTTTTCTTCTTAACTACTACTGATTTGGATTTGTTTTCAGACATTGTATTCTTCCAATTTTTCAATACATTTTTCTTTTTTTCTTTTAATAATTTTTTTCTTTCTATAACATTTCTTTTAGGAGAATGAAAATCTTTCGCATGACGTATAAGTAATTTATCAGTTGAAAAAACAATACCGCATTTATTGCAGAGATTTTGATTTTGATGTTGGTGATTGCGCGATTCATTAACTGTTTTGTCTATATCTATATCCATATCCATAATCTCAGACTCTGGTTCTAATACAGTTTGTAATTGTGATTGTGAATTTGTTTCTGGAGTATTTTGATTCTGATTTTCATTTGTTTTTGGTCTTAAAGGAATTCCTTGAATTTGAATATTTGTATTCGCATCGGTGGAGATGGACCTCTTAGAAAAATGAAAATCTTTTTTATGCTTAACAAGCAAATTAATTCCCGGAAAGCTCATACTGCAAATATTACATAGATAAGATTTGTTAGAATTAGAATTTGGATCTTGACTACCAGATCCTAATCTTTCAATCTTCTTTTTGGTATTGATATCATATAAAACATTACGTCTCTGCAATTCTTTTTGTCTGATATTAGACATATCATTCATCACACGTTCAAGTTCAGGACCTAAAAACCGATTACCTTGTTGCTGATGGGGACGGGGCTGTATGTTTTTTAGCGTGTTAAAACTACTACTGAATACATCATCACTATCACTATCCAATTGAAAAGCTCTATGATTAGATGTAGGATTATTCAAAAGAAATTGTTCAGTCTCGCTAGAGGTATCTGTCGAACTATTTGTATTACGTCTAGATTGTGATGAGGATGTAGATGTAGATGTAGAATATCTATTTTGTGGTGGTAGGTTGTATCGACCATTCCCATCATTGTTATTACCGTCATCATTATTGTCGTCATCATCATAACCATCCTGATCGGGTGTTAGAGGTGTGTCTGGAAAAGCTCCACTCTCATTACCCACATCAAACTTATTAAGATCTCCAATCTTAATTTTTTCTCTCGAATCGGCACTATCTAATAATCTTTTATAAATATCCTGCGGTACTAAATACATGGATGAATATTGTGACTTGTTTTTCATTTTCGAGAAAAAAGATTCATCAAAAACGGTAAAGCTGTTGATAATATTAAACCAAGACCTTTTCCTTCCTGACCAAGAGCTCTAGTCTTAGCTGTTACTGATCGTGATTTTGAAGCAATAGTTTTTAGTCTATGAACAGAACACTGACTCTTCAGCTTATTTTTTATTTTGTTTTTATTTCTTATTCCTATATCAGTATACAAAACGTTATGAACACATTCACACAAAAACTCTACAGAATCTGTTTTTAAATAGGGAATAAGAAGAGATCTATCTTCAGGTTTTAACTTACTAACAATTCTTACAAGATCTAGATATTTTCTCCTGCTTCTCAAAGACATTTTTTAATTTTTATCTTAATTAAAACTGAGAGTTTCAACAAGTTTTTCATATTTTATTGTCTCGACATTGTCAATGAATAATACAAATACAAATATGTTTTAGATACTGTTCTGTTCTGTTCTATTCCATGTAGACTTTTATGGGACCTTCATGCGGAAAAATATTTGATCTTAATCTTATGTGATCAGGTGTTTCAGGGTGAAAATCGATTAGTAGATAGCTATAAGCATTTTTTGTAGCTTCTTTAAAAATATTAACCATTCTTGAACTATTTATTCCGATCTGTGAAGAAAATATTTTTACTTGACTAACATCTCTTGGGTTTTTCATTAAAAAAAAATATTTTGCGTTTTTAGACATCATTTTGTAAGATTCATTTTTAGACATGAATACCGCATGAGTTATGAATATGGTATTGCAATTTTGGTGATGAGATATTCTTGTAAACATTTTGCTATTTGTATTATCAATTAGCTCCATACAATCATCAAAAATACATATTGAACCTCCTTTATCTTTATAAGGACTAATTTTCTCCATATAATCATCATGACTTATCATTTTTTCATCAAGTTCAACAAGCTCGTGAACTAAACCTGTATTTATCATTTCATCATATATTTTCTGATGTTCAGTGTAGAATATGATTACTCTTGATGTCTTAGCGGAAAACAAAATGTCTTTATAAAATATTAAGTTTCTTATAAGTGTTGTTTTTCCACTACCCGTAGCACCACAAACAATAGAAGTAAAAGGACATTTAAACGTTAAATCATACATTCTTATTATATTTTCAGACGAAGTTTTTCAACATTTACAATTTTTCAACATATCGAATAGGTAGAACATTAGTTTTTAAGTACAGATGTCCTGCCAGAGCTTTCATAATTGTTGCTGTAGTTCCTCCTGAAATCATCTGAGATCGCTCTATGGTCATCTTGATCACACCCTCAGTGCTTCCAGAACCTTTGAGGTAATCATCGGAGCAGGATTGCGGAGCAGGCACAAACAGAGCCAGGGAAGGGATATTAGAAATCAAGTTATCATATCCTTTAAGACAGCAGATAACGGAAGATTCAAGGAGGATGCACAAGCATGTGTAATGATTTCTTGCAGCTTCATCATCTTTATCAACTTCAGGATGGACCTTCGTATATCCGCAGCCGCAACAAACAACACATCCGTTAGGATAGCTAGTGTCATTCGGTTTAATCAGATGAGATTGAGATTTTGAGTTGCTCCTCGAGTTCATTGCAGATTTTTGAATTATATGCTTAAGAAGTTATTGTTGTCAGCGCAACTTTGACGAATTGAATGAAAACTGAAACTTTTTGTTTTTGTAAGAAATCAGTGGAAGAAAAAGAGAGCGCTCTCAGACATTGCAATTGCAAATACACACTCTCGAGGACATTCCTGAGTCTGAGCTTTCTATCGAACGAGTATTCGTAAATTAATATGGTCATGAAACACGCACGCGCTGAAGTTGTTGTCACTACCACATTCGCATCCTCACCATTTTCCAATGCTCAACATTATTTGAAACAAAAATTTCAATATGTTCGGAACTTGCTCAGACATTGAATCGTGCTTTGACTTGAGCTTTATTGAAAACTACACACCCAATGACGGAAAAGTTATAGCTAATGCTATAAGATTTTTCAAAGACCCGAACTTGTCGAAAGAAGTAGTATTCCTCGAGAGCCGAGACATACATAATCTTGGAGAATTTTTTCTTCGCTATGGGAAAGACGTCAGTGACAGGTAACTCAAAATATTTTACATTTTCATTTTCATGAGCATGAATATGAACATGGAAAATTTCCTCATGATAAAATTTAACTTTAACTTTAACTTTAACTTGCTCTTGCTCATGCTTCTGCTTCTATATCTATTTAGTTACTATTATTCTTTTTGCAGGAGCTTTGAGAAATACGGATGTGAGAAAATCGAAGGCAAATACTGTATTTGCTTCATTGAAAATCCAAACCAAGTCCTCATTGATAAAATAACGCA
>JAIXOW010000296.1 GCA_027486615.1 Oxalobacteraceae bacterium
ATACATGGTAATAACAGAAGATATCATGCGGATAAAGTACCTTATTCTTATTACACGCGGAAAGAGTAAAACCTCAGAGCAGACAGAATAACAATTCTTTAAGCGGATAGAGTGAAACTTCTCATTAAGCACAAATAACTTACTCTAATTTGTTTGCGCAGATAGAGAGTTTTATTTTTCTCTAGAAGTAAATAGAGTAATTAAAGAGGACTTAAACGCGCGGATAGAACACTTTCTATTTTTACGAGGATAGAATAATTTCCTTCTAAAAAACCATGGCAACTAAAGTGGATAGAACAAATTTTTTAATTACCATGAACGACCTAAAAACAGATTTTCCTTCTAAGACAATTTTGTACTCAACAGTATTTAAACGCGCGGATAGAAAAATCTGTCAAAACCGTCCATGGCGAGAATTTTTTTCCCGAACTCATATTAACCAAATGAGAGTCGGATTCAACATCTAAACTCACAATTTTTTTCACTTTCAAAACTAAGCAATTACAGTTAAGCAAGAGTGATCGATTTTTCTATAGAAACTGATTTGAAATTGATAACTAACAGGTAACAAGAGACCAAAAGTCACAATATGGAACCTCTAATGAGAAAATGAGGCCGTATATACAGCTTGACAGGCTCGAATATCATACTAAGGTAATACGTAATAGGACATATCGAAAGTTCCCTGTCTAATTATGATTCATTGGCAGTTTAGACCATGACGTCTTAGAAACAGCTCTTTAGCTCTGTCATTTAGAAGGTAGCACATCTTCAGAATTGAATTATTCTAGAGTAAAGAAACATAATTCATTTTACACTTAGTAGAAAGGTATAACAAAGCAACGTTATGAGTAAGTTACACCATGGCACCTAAAAACCCCATGACGACCCAATTTTTTCTCACGAAAATGTTTGGTCGGGATAATTTCTCATATTTACACTAAATTGAGTTGCACTCCATTCAAATCAAACACAAGGCACGTACTTTGAAACCACCCACAGATCGTTCCAAAAGAGAGGGATCTAACCTCAGGTGAACTTAACCCTTAGCGGGGGAGAGAATCACATTTACTCCAAGGGAGGAAGTAGAAAACGTTTTCCTCATTCAAATTTTACATAAAGAACCATTTTTATCACATCAATAGATTTTTTTCATGCACACTTTTACCAAAAAGGTGGTGTAATAGCAAAACCCCATAGTAGCACTAATGATTTTTTCCTTTGGCACACACAAGATGAAAGAAAGGCACAATGAGAGAAAGGAAAGGCACTCATATAAATATGACTGCACTGATGCTCACTTGCAACAGTTTCACCAAAACTCTGCAGGAGACCACATCAATTTTTTTGTTCAGTTTTACAAGAACTTATTTCTTTTTCACCATGAATTACGGTAAGACAATTTTCGTTTTCTTAATCTCATTGTATCTGACATCATTACAAAATTTAATAGCATCCCCAAGTCCTTCAGTGTTGAAAGGAGGTCTGGTATATTCAGAAGAATCCAGTCTAGGCCCAATTTACTTGAATCGAGATCATGTCAATTTCATCAGAACTATCGATACCTCTGCTCTTCAAAACTCGGCACAAGCCATCAAAGATTTTACTACTTTGTACCACACATTTTGTAGCAAAGTTGGAAATCACATCACCCCCTTCGACAAGCAAATCCCGTCATTACAAGATGACGAACAACCAAAAACTGAAGAACTAGTCTTCTCACCAGTAAAATACTTCCTTAAAGAAGGACTACAAGTTTGTAGAAGTATGGGAGCTAGACTACCAGAAATCAGAAACCGAGATTCTTACAATGAAATTCGGTTCACAGCAATCAAAAAAGCAATCAAAAAGTTTAGAGCAGGTGTTTATTATGATACTGGTACAACTACATTTCGATATTATAGTGATGACAAACCAGCAAACCATGAAGTAGGCAAATCACCATTCACTCACATGACATATGGAGGTGATTGGATTAGCGGAAAATATAAGGCTTTCTGGGAATCAGATAAAACACTTATCGGAATGGCAGCAAAACATATGGTTATCTACACAGATCCAGAAGATGCATTTGCAATTAGACTATCAGACAATAATGATGAATGGTATAAAGATTACATCCTATGTGAAAAACCCATAGATACCACACCTATCACTCTTACAAAAGAAAACAACATACTTTTGCAATTAGCAAGTCATGCATGCAAAAGAGATGAAAAAGCACTAGTCGCATCAACAAGGTATATTCTAGCAGAGATAGAAGCTATCACTAACTTAAACGTTACTGTAAAAGAATACGAACCAAAAATGTCAGACTATTTTCCAAACATTGAAACAAGAGAGGAAGAAGAGACAGAAAAACCTAGAAAGAAAAGGAATACACACATTCCTCATGATATACAAGATTTACATCTTTTATATGATGAACTTTTCCAATTTTTCGCAACTCCACCTCATGAAACAGCTAGACCAGTCAGAAGCAGTAGAAACAAAAGAGTAAAAAGAGAGCAAGCAATTAAGTCTAAGGACCAAGTAGATAAAGACATTAGTAGTCTCAATGAGTCTTTTAACATACTTATTAAGCTTCTTTCAGTACCTAACATGACATCTACAACACCTTCGCAAAAGACCACTTGGTCATATAGCACAAAAGCCCCGAAAAAGACTACTCAGTCAATTGGCACCACAACAATGAAACCAATTTCAACTACAATGGCATCAGTAAAAAGCAATTTTAATAGCAATTCTTTTCCAACAGAACCACCTATTACAAGAACTGTACCACTTTATTTAGTTGAACTTTACCACTTATGGAACATTCAGAAAACTGCAAAAGTTCA
>JAIXOW010000038.1 GCA_027486615.1 Oxalobacteraceae bacterium
GTCTCGACACACTTGGGGAGATACGGGAACTGATTCAGAATCTGACACTGTGAGCGGTGATCGATTCGAACGATTGTTGTCGACGCTTGAGCGTGCTTTTTCAAAAAAACCCGATAAACCAGACTATCATGGTCTGGAAAAATGCAAACTAGAACCTTTCAATGGAGAAATGGAACTATTTCAGTTCTGGAAGAAGAAGTTCATTCTCGCTCATGAGAATCGAAACATTTCTCAAAAAGATCTAGCCATGCGAATGTTTGGTCTTTTGCGTGGTGAACCGCGAAAAATTGTTGAAAGTCAGCTTACTGGGAGCTGGACTGACGAAACTTTTGAGGGAATGGTTAATATCCTTGAAGCTCTTTATGGAGAAGAGTTTAACGAGGATGGTCTTGTCATCAAAAGACTCAATACGTCTCCACCATTGTCAGACATGTCTCTTAAACTGCTCATCGAATTTTATCAAACAATAACGATGCAGGTCTCCTATTACGAGACAAGAGATCAGACTGCTCTCACAAATTGTTCTAGTCATTTGTTCCACCAATTACGTTCAAAAATGGTTGCCTTTGTCTATCAAAAGTTCAGAGATTGGCTAGAGGACAGAGAAAGAGAAAGATGTGTTTTATCACTTCAAGCTTGGGTACTTGAACGGATCAAGTCAGCCAAGGAAGCTGATGTTTTGGCCTTAAAATTACCAAAACAAAACAGACGAGGTTTGTTTCACATTGAAAAATGCGAGGAATTGTCTGGAGAAGACAGCGACGATGATGGTTATGTCTTTTTGACTGGCAAGTCGGAAGGTAAAAACGTCTCGTTTGAAATTCCTAAAAAGGAATTTTTCAGTGCGGGGAAATTTTCTCGCTCTAGATCTCCAAATAGACAAAATTCTCGTTCCAACTCTCCAAAAAGACCAATTTTGAAACCTCAAATTGATTTTAAGTCAAGCAAATGTCCAATTTGCCTTTACGAAGATCATGAACTGGCATTTTGTCCGAAGTTCAAATCTTTAACTGTAAAACAAAGATACTCTGTTGTTAGAAAATCAAGCACTTGTTTCCATTGTCTTCAACGAGGTCATGCAATTTCAAACTGCCCGAATGACAAGGGCAAAGTTTGTGGGGTAAATGATTGTCCGAAGTATAATCATCCGCTACTTCACGCAGATAAAACTGTGGGAGGTATTTGTTTAACACAATGGAACTCTTTCGTCCACGGTGATCTGGAGTGGACGGAAGATGATGCTAAGCAATTCCATGGATCTTGCTTTCTTCTTGCAAAACCAGGGGCCAGAAGTATTCTTACGGTTGTCTGTAAAATAGGCAACAAAAAAGGACGCAAAAGCCTAAAGACTGTCGCATTGCTAGATTCTTGTTCAAGTATGACTTGCATTGATGAAGATGTTGCAAGAAAATTAGGATTGAAGAAAAGATCCCTACCAAGAACTGAATCAATTAAGGTTGTTAGTGCTAAGATTGATTTTGTAACAACTTTGGTTGAAGTTCCTGTCATATCCATGGACGGTTTGACGTCAATGGTTATCCTCGCAAGCACGATGAAAGACATGACAAAAGGTACCGGAATCGTTGATTGGTCAAAAGACAAACTGAAGTTTGACCATTTGAAAAATCTTCCGTTTGAACCGTTACCGGAAAATCCAACAGTCACGTTGTTGATTGGCACGGACAATGTTGACCTTCTTGCTCCAGAAGAATCAAGAAAAGGTGAAAAGGGAGAGCCTATTGCTGTTCTCACTCCTCTTGGTTGGACTTGTTTTGGTTCATCTTCAAAATCGAAATTCAATACAGAAGCATTGTTTGAATCAATGTTTGTGTCAAAACTAACGAAAAAATGACTTTCCATGGACAGGTCTGAACCTATTTTAGAGGTTAACAAAATTGAGAAAGATGATTTATATCGCTTAGTTGAAAAACATTGGGAACTTGAACATATTGGTATAAAAGATAAGCTAGGTTCTCCAGGAATGTCTAAAAACTATAGACGACCAAAAGATGAATGGTCACCTCAAGAGATAGCTGTTGACAATGCTATGAAAGTTGTCAAGCATAAAAATTTTTATTCTTGTTCAATTCCTTGGAAATCTTCTCCTCCAGATCTGTCTAACAATTTATCTGATGTGCTGAAACGTCAGAAAAACACAAATTCTTCTAAATACCTAACTGGTAAGGGTACATCTATCACCGAAATTGATGAAAAATTTCGCGACCAACTAGCTAAAGGTTACATCGAAGAAATCACAGATCCGGCGGATATTAACCGCCCAGACTGTTTTTATATTCCATATTTTCCAGTTGTTGATAAAACTAGAGAATCAACTAAAGTCAGAATTGTTTTTGACGCGGCTGCAAAAAGCCGGAATGGAAAATCTTTAAATTCCCAGATAGAGAAGGGACCAAACAGGTTGCAAGACCTTTTTAGCATTTTATTACGTTTTAGAATGAATAACATCGCTATTACTGCTGACATTAGCGAAATGTTTTTACAATGTCGATTATCTGATGAAGATAAACGATATCATCGTTTTTGGTGGGATGGTCGTTATTGGCAGTGGACAAGAGTTCTTTTTGGGAACTTAGCAAGTCCAGACATCTCACAGAAAATTCTAGTGGAGAATGCTGATTTTTATATCAATGAGTTTCCGCTTGCTGCAGATGTTGTTAAAAACAAAATGTACATGGATGATGCCATAACATCAGTAGAAACAAAAGAGGAAGGAATCAGAACTGTTAAAGAGTTACCAGAATTAATTTCTCATTGCGGTATGAAAATTTGCAAATTCCAATGTTCTGACATTGACGTCATTAAAACAATCCCTAAAGATCTTTTATCTGCAAAAGTTAATTTGGATCGAGAAATTGGAAGTATATTTGATCCTTCCAAAGTTTTAGGAATTATTTGGGACGCAAATTGTGATTGTTTTCTATTCAAAGCCAAATACTCGTCAATTGACGAGTTTTTAGAAAAGCAAGAAATAACAGAGTTCAAAGGTTGGACAAAATCATTGATTTTACGATTCGCCGCAACAGTCTTTGATCCGCTTGGTTTAATAGCACCTTTTACTGTTAGATCACGAAAGATTTTACAAAAACTATGGCAAGAAGACCTAGCTTGGAAAGATTTAATTCCCGAGCATCACCAGTTGAAGTGGTGTCAATGGCTAAAAGAATTGTTTGTGAATTCTTCAAAGATAAAAATTCCTAGAAGTTTTCATTTCGGCAAAGGAAAATCTTACACCCTACATGTATTCGTTGATGCAAGTACTGAAGCCTATGCGGCAGCAGTATATGTTCGTGTCGTAGATTCAAAGGGGGTGGAAAAGTTGATAAATGTTGAATCATACTTGGTCACTGCAAAAGCAAGAGTTACTCCGACTAAAGCAGAGAGTGTTTCTAGACTTGAACTGAACTCGGCAGTAATAGGGCATCGTTTGGGTTATGCTGTTGCACTTGCATTCAGTATGGATCCAGAAAAGATTTACTTTTGGACAGACTCGATGAATGTTCTGTATTGGATAAATACTCCTGCAAACCAACTTAAGACGTTTGTGTCAAATAGAGTTGGACAAATTCAATCACACTCCAATAAGAATCAGTGGCGACACGTACCCACTGATCAGAATCCAGCAGATATAGCCACACGAGATATTTCAATCTCGGAGCTATCAGACAGTTTGTTGTGGTGGAAAGGTCCTGACTTTTTAAGAAAGAATGAAGCTGATTGGCCAGCTGAATTTGTAGCACCTGAACCTAACGAGGAGGCAAAGGGTGAAATTAAAAAGTTGTTTAGTGATGAAATCCATACAGTTTTCCATGTTTCTAATGAGGCAAATAATTTAGACAAGTTGGATCCGGAGAGATTTTCTGTTGGAAAGATTTTTGATGGTTATGATAAACTTCTGAAAATAATTATGCTGTGTATTTCCTGGTTTCATCAGAAAAACCCTTTATCTCAAAAAGAACTGCACAAAAGAAGTTTAAATTATCTCGTCAAAAAGAATCAGAATAATGATCCAAATTTTGTGATCGTGATTGATCAAATTTCTAATAAGGAACCAATTTCAGTTTTTAGAAATTATTCACCGTTTATCGATGAATATGGAATTATTAGATCTCACAGTCGCTTAGCTTTGGTTGATCATCTTACTTATGAAATGAGATTTCCGATTCTTCTAACGAAAGATTCTGAACTCTCAGAACTCATCGTTAGATCCTATCATAGGAAATTTGGTCATACAGTTAGCGTTGAGACAGTTAAAGTAAAACTGAGACAAGACTTCATTATCATTGGACTAGATTCTTTGTTACGAAGAATTAAGAGGAGTTGTTCTGAATGCATTCGGGCATCAAAGAAACCTCTAATCCAGCAAATGGCAGATATTCCTGCTTATCGTTTCGATTTCCCTCTCCAAGCCTTTTCAAAAACAGGATTGGATTTTGCTGGACCATTTTACATCAAAGTTGGTCGGGCAAAACAGAGATTGAAATCCTACATTTTAGTTTTCACTTGTCTTCAAACTAGAGCTATACATCTAGAAGTAACTAATGATCAAGGTACGAGTTCTGTTCTGAATGCTTTGTCTCGCTTTATCGACTTAAGAGGTATGCCAAATGAAGTCCTTTCTGACAATTGGAAAACGTTTAGTTCTCCTAAGAAAGAACTCCAATCTTGGGTTAGAAATCTTTACGAAGACCTGATAATACATAATAAAGGTTCAAACATAATTTGGCATTTTATTCCACCATATGGATCGCATCATGGTGGAATTTATGAGATTATGGTTAAAGCCACAAAGAGAGCTTTGGATTCTCTGTTTGTCAGAGATGATTTAACCATGGATGAGTTCCGGACTGCTATTAGTAGGGTTGCTTCTCTGATTAATAGCAGGCCTCTGACTCGTGTTGTAAATGAAGCAACAAATGAAATTTTAACCCCAAATCATTTTTTAATCGGAAATCTTGGTGGAGCCATCTCAACCACAGAACTTGACAATCCTGTTGAAAGGTGGAAAAGAGTTCACGCTTTGGTGAACAAATTCTGGACTCAGTTTTTAGCAGAATATATCCCGCTTCTTTCGTCTCGGAAGAAGTGGCAAGATCCTCAAAATGATATTCAAGTTGGAGAAGTTGTACTTCAACTTGATCCTAATACTCCTCGTGGACAGTGGAAATTAGCTGTTGTCGAAGAAATCCATCAAAGTGAAAATGATGGGAAAGTTCGTCGTTGTAAAATAAGAACCAGTACAGGGTCTTACGAACGACCAATTACTAAACTTATATCTCTAGAGTTTAGAACCTTTGAAAAATGAATTTATTTATCTATTGACAGTCTTTATGTTTTAGTTCTTTACAATGTTTTATCATTATGACCTTAAAGAAATCTAGTCAAACTCACACTAGAGTGTCGTTTCAAATATTTCATTATTTGTTTTCTGTTTTCAGATATGTCTGGGAAAGACAGACAGCAAAGAGAGACTCCATCAGGGAGTTCTCGCAAGAGTCGTGCGGACACCTTGATACCAAGGACCTTGGGATCCAACCGGGGACGTCACCACAGTCCAGAGCATCGACAAACCCGGCATTCACCACCTCCGGCTCTTGGTCGGATGGAACGACCTGGCCCAAATCGGAGCTCCTCACTTCCAAACCGAACAAAGATGAGTAAAACACCTCATGGCTTTGTTAAACGCTCCAAAACTACTAGAGAGTCCGTTGTTGCGACTCAATCTACGTCAGCATCATCAAAGTCGATAGTAACGACTTCCCCACCAATATTCGAGCTACCACTACATCCGGAAGCCCATCCTGAACCGAGGAAACTCCCGGACATGTCCCAGGAGATCAAAGAATGGGCTGACATGTACAAAACGCACAACTGCGATGATGATGTTCTGATTGATCCTCACAACCTTGAGGGACCTTTGGGGAAAACCTGGATTGATTCTGTGAAGCTCGCAGGATTCATCGCTATGTTCCACTTTGGGAAGGGAGCTCTTGCTCTTTGTTGCCCATCTGGACGAGTTCTCCTGTTCACCAGGAAGGAGTCATGTCAAACTTTCCTGATCCCAGACGACCTCCAGGCCATCATGGAGGACAAGTACATCCGTAAAGTGGTAATGCATCAAAATGATGTGGTTGCTTCTATTCAACCACTCCTCGAGTTCCAGATACCAGGAACCTCGGGCCTCTTCAAAATCGTCCAAGCATATACTACAAAAAGCGAAACCAGTGTTGGTATGATCAAATACTTCCGTCAACTGGTGGATTCCGAGGCTGTAAAACCTCCATCAGGACTGTTCAGGTCAGACGATGAGGATCACCTTCAGTTCCTCATCCAAGGGGCAAGAGCAACGGCTTTCGCAGTTTGGTTCATGGCTCATCGTGTTACCGAACGGATTGGATTCAGTGGGTCCCGGAATCTGGCCCCCTATATCAGATTTGTTCTTGGATTCTCTGACGACGAGCCTGCAATGTCATTCCTGGAAGACCCATATTACGCTGCTCCATGCGACGTAGAGATTCTCGACACCCATACGATGAATTGCAAACTCGTGAACAAACTCAACGAGGTCAATAAGAAAGTTTGGAAGAAATGCCGGCCAGGGTACAACGAGCCGTTCAACCCAAAAGCAATAACTTTGCACTGCTGCAGGATGTGTGGTTTTCACGAATCCAAAATGCAAAATCGGGATCTGGCCAGACATCGATGCACCGTTCGAACACAGTGCAATTATCTGTATTGTTCAGATTCTACACTCCGTCACTCGATTATAACGTGTGACGCTCTTCGAGGATGGTGTCAAAACTGTCAACGTCGAGGACATTCTAAATCGGATCATGCTAGGCCTGGATTCAACAGGTTCTACGCAGGGTTCGTGTTTCGGAAGCATGCCTATTTTGGACACGAAACAGGGTATGTTCTCAACAAACCAGAACTCGCCCGCAATCCTCGACATACCAGAATGACTTTTTATGGTCTACCATCTACATTGATCCCAAAGGTCAGCATGGAAGCAGGTTTGGTTCCAACAGACCCAAACTTTGAGGCTCCGGCCTCAAATGTTCTCCGACCTCAAAAGAGATCAAGATCGCCATCAATCTCTCATACCTCAACCAAAAGACAGAAGGTTGTACCCGAGGTTTCCCTACATCGGACAAGAGATGGACGTATTGAGAAGAGGACGATTATCGGAGGCAAGACCAGGCCATCCATGATGGCCTCAATCGATCTCTCCCTCCTAAGAACTGAAACCGGATCTCTGTACAACCTCAAACAATTACAATCAGATTTGATGACCGCCCAGAAAATCAGTCGGAATGGAACCGCCGGAACCAGTGGTTCCAACATGACAGAATCTGTCACGATGATTCTGAATGTCTTGGAGGGGGAACGAGCGTATGAGCGCTCGCTCATCAAGGTTAAACAGGCCTCAACTTCAGAAATCCATCGTTATAACGACCTTATAGAAAAAGTTTACACAAAGACTATGGACAGGTTCAGTGACAACTCACCGGAGAATTCTGGAAACGAAAGTAACGTTTCCATCAACGAAGACGAAAGCAACGTCATCAAAGGTGAAAGCAACACTTCCAACTCGAGTGAAAGCGAAGGAGATTCGACTTCTCGGCGGAATCGACCACGTGGATCCTCGGACTCTGATCACTACTTGACCGAAACAGAAGACTTCTTGGAGTCCGGACCAAGCGTGGTCCCAGCTCCTGAAGTGGGAGATCTTGCCGAGATCGAAGTCAGGAACGAGATGGACGACGACGATGTGATCGAGACCCAGGCCAACGTACAGGACATGAACCTTGATGCCTCTAAGTGATGACGAAGAGATTATGTTGTTTTTGTTGCCTCCCTTAAAAACAAGGGAGGTATGTCGCCGCCATCATTCAAATATTGTATTCATGTCTGTGTTTGTGCCAGGGTACAAGGTAACATGAAAGGGTTACCTTGTCTCCTGGAATAATAAACATCAGTGTGTGACAATCACTGAAAACCAAAGTTGACTTGTTACTTTTACTCATTTTTGTGTCTTTTAATTAGTACTTAATATTAGCTTTAATTGTTAGAAATATCTTGAAGTAGTCCAGGATCAGCCACGGGTAAGAATCTCCTGGTCTCCATGAGAACCAGGATGCTCCAGGAAGTGTGAAGAAAGAGATGGGGAATCTCTAAATCTCATGGACCAATTTGGTGGCTCTAATTCCCCTGCCTTGGGCTGCAACAGGGTCATCGAAACAGATAGTTTTGCTAAAAAACAAATATTGTTCTTTTAAAGTAAAACACACAATTGAAGGGAAATAGTTTGGGTTACTACTGCTGATGTTGACACAATATTTGTAGAACAAATAGGA
>JAIXOW010000047.1 GCA_027486615.1 Oxalobacteraceae bacterium
CACTTACTCTCGGATGAAAATAAAAAAACCCTTAATGAATTCATCCAATTAAGAAAATTAAAAATAAATCAAAGAATATTAAAAATTAAAAATATAAAAATATATCGTCAAACTCTATTAGGGAATTTGGGTCTGTTTGTAGCAATTTTATTTAATAAATTGTAAAAATCTAAAAAATCTGAATTAGATGCCAATGACAAAATTAAATTATCTCTTTTCGAAAAATAAAATAATACAAAATTGGTGGATGCATAGAGAATTAATTAAAGAATTTTCAAAGAGGGAAATCCTTATTCGCTATAAAGGCTCAATGCTAGGGTTGATGTGGTCGTTTTTTAACCCTTTATTTATGTTGAGTATATATACCTTTGTATTCAGTGAAATTTTTAAAGCACGTTGGAATGAAATAAATCAAACAAAAACAGAGTTTGCATTACTTTTATTTGTTGGTTTATTAGTATTTAACTTAATTGCTGAATGCCTAATTCGTGCGCCCACGATTATTACAACGAATATTAATTACGTTAAAAAAGTCATTTTC
The DNA here is from genome assembly GCA_027486615.1 of Oxalobacteraceae bacterium. Taxonomy (GTDB): domain Bacteria; phylum Pseudomonadota; class Gammaproteobacteria; order Burkholderiales; family Burkholderiaceae_D; genus Pernthalerella. The sequence goes on from JAIXOW010000047.1 coordinate 542, forward strand.
CCCCTACATATTCTTCCTATTACAGTAATGATTGCTGCTTTGTTTCATGGGCTAATTAGCTTATTCATATGGTTGATTGCCTATAGCATTTTTATAGGTATGCCGCAATCAACACTAATTTATTTGCCACTTGTAATTACTCCATACATTTTATTTATATTGGGACTAAGTTTATTTCTTGCTTCTCTTGGCGTGTTCTTACGAGATGTATCTCAGTTCATAGGAATGATGCTTAATGTTTTATTATTTATAAGTCCAATTTTTTATCCTATTACAGCTATACCAGAGCAGTATCGCTTTATTTTTCAGCTCAATCCATTAACTTTGGTTATTGATCAAGCGCGACTAGTAATGTATTGGGGTAGTAGGCCAGATTTTTTATTAATAGCATCATTATTTTTATTTTCCATAGTTATTTATTACTTAGGTTTTGTGTGGTTTCAGAATACACGGAAAGGATTTTCCGATGTGCTCTGACATCGCTATCAAAGTAGAGAATTTAGGAAAATGCTATGCAATTTATGAGCAGCCTAGAGATAGACTAAAGCAATTTTTACTGCCGAGATTGAATAAATTACTTAACAAGCAGTCTAAAAAATATTATCGCGAATTCTGGGCGCTGAATAATGTTTCATTTGAAGTTAAAAAAGGAGAAACACTAGGGATAATAGGACGTAATGGAAGTGGGAAATCAACTTTATTGCAGTTGATTTGTGGAACGCTGACTCCAACCAGAGGCGGTGTTGTTACCCACGGAAGAATCGCTGCATTACTTGAGCTAGGTTCGGGATTTAATCCGGAATTTACAGGGAGAGAAAATGTTTATTTAAATGGTGTAATTCTAGGACTATCAAGAACAGAAATTGATAGTAGATTAGATGACATCATTCAATTCGCTGATATAGGTGAATTTGTAGATCAGCCAGTCAAGACATATTCCAGCGGAATGGTAGTGCGATTGGCATTTGCAGTGATTGCCCATGTTAATGCCGATATTCTTGTAATAGATGAGGCGCTAGCCGTAGGTGATGCCTTTTTTACTCAGAAGTGTATGCGATTTCTGCGCAGTTTTATGCAGCAAGGAACCGTCATATTTGTAAGTCACGATACAGCTTCAGTACGTAGTCTATGTAATAAAGCCATCTGGATAGATCAAGGAAAATTCATAGATATTGGTACTCCCAAGGCAGTATGTGAACGCTATTTAGAAGCATTTTTTGAATCTATACAAGGATCAAGCGGCACTATTGAAAAAAAAACAAAACCAGAGTTGTCAATATTACAAACCATAAAAGATCAGCGTCAGGATTTTATCAATGCAAGTAACTTTCGTAACGATATAAGGCTTTTTCAATTTAATCCAGATGCTCTATCTTTCGGTAAAAAAGAAGCAGAGATTATTGAAGTCAATTTTCTAGATACTGAGAATCATCCTCTTTCGTGGATAGTAGGAGGAGAGCAAGTAGTTTTAAGGATACGAGCCGTCGCCTATGTGGCAATGCAATCTATCATTATGGGGTTTTATATAAAAGACCGATTGGGACAAATTTTATTTGGCGATAACACATGTCTCAACTATATCGATAACCCTCAGTCATGTTTTGAAAATAATGAGATAACAGCAGAATTTAGATTTCAAATGCCTAGACTTTCAGCAGGCGACTATTCAGTCTGCCCTGCCATAGCGCACGGATCACAACACGAGCATATTCATCAACACTGGGTGCATGATGCTTTAATGTTTCGTTCAGAGTCAACAAGTATAGCTACTGGATTAATTGGGCTACCTATGACTTCAATCTTACTTAAAATTAAAAGTTAAATTGATTATGCATAAATCTGCGCTTAAATATGGTGAATTTTTCTTTTCTACTTACTTTAATAGTGATGATACTTATCAATTAAGAATAGTTGAGATTGGTTCACAGGATATTAATGGTTCTTTACGTCAGTTTTCTCCTGCAAATGCAATTTATTTTGGTGTTGACTTTGTTTCTGGACCAGGAGTTGATGTACTAATTGCAGATCCTTATCATCTACCATTTGAATCAGATTCAGTTGATTCAGTAATTTGTAGTTCAGTATTTGAACATTCTGAATTTTTTTGGATGCTATTCCTTGAATGTCTCAGAATACTTAAGCCTAATGGATTAATGTATATAAATGCGCCAAGTAACGGCAAAGTTCATCGATATCCTATTGATGGATGGCGTTTCTATCCTGATGCTGGCCACGCATTGGTTAAATGGGCAAAGAGTGAGGGTAAAACCGCTCTTCTTTTGGAATCTTTCATTGCACCTAAATTAGGTCCTATAGAAGAAGAGGGAATGTGGAATGACTTTGTGGCAGTTTTTTTAAAAAATGAAAAATACAGCACAATATATAAAAATCGTATTCTCGATAATGAGCCTGCAGCGCTTTGTGGGTATTCATATGGTCAGAACATCCCCATATTAATAGAAGAATTACACCCTGATAATGTTGAACTTAATCGTCAAAAAATACAGATTAATGATTTTGAATGGAAATTGAATAATCTTCTAAGTGAACATAAATTACTTAATAATAAACTTGTAGTTGCAAACAATCAGATTGAAGATTTAAATAAATTACAAGATAAATATAAAGATGAAATTGAAAATTTTAAAAAAATTGATGCGATTGCTAAAAATGAGATTAATTCATTAAAGCAAAATTTCATAATTGTCAAAAAAGAGGTTACTGCAATTCATGAATCAACGAGTTGGCGTTTGACGAGTCCGATACGATCGACTGTTTTATTTTTTAAGGAAATAAATAATCTCATAAAAAAAATAAATCTAGCAATAAAGCATAGCAACGGAATAATTAAATTAATCTCAAAAACTTTCTTTGTTTTTCAAAATGAAGGTATTGATGGAATAAGAAACAGGTTATCATTTATTCAGATTTCCCATAAAAAGAAAAAAAATTTAGATTCAGAATTAATTAAAAAATCAGAAGCTATCCCAGAAATATTACGCATTGAGTTCGACTCTACATCGAATAAATATATCGACTATCAAAAAAATCCTCCAATTTCTCCATTAGTTAAGTTAATAGCTTTTTATTTGCCGCAATTTCATCCTTTTCCTGAAAATGATGCATGGTGGGGTAAGGGATTTACTGAATGGACAAACGTAGGTAAGGCTCAGCCAAATTTTACTGGGCACTATCAACCGCATTGCCCAATTCATAATGGCTATTATGATCTTCGCATTCCAGAAGTTATGGAGGAACAAGCTAAATTAGCTAAAGAATATGGTGTCTATGGCTTTAGCTATTATTTTTACTGGTTTGGTGGAAAAATTCTGATGGATAAGCCATTAGAAATGATGCTAGCTAATAAATATGTAGCTATGCCTTTTTGTCTTACCTGGGCGAATGAAAACTGGACACGTCGATGGGATGGTCAAGAGAATGAAATATTAATATCACAAAACCATAGTGATGAAGATTCTCTGGCTTTTATTCGACATTTACTTAAATACTTTAAAGACGAGCGATATATATGCATAGATGACAAGCCCGTTCTCATAATCTATAGAGCTAATCTCATTCCTAATATAGCTGCAACTGCAAAAATTTGGCGTAATGAGCTGATACTTAATGGATTTCCTGGTTTATATCTTATTTCAGCGCAGACCTTTGGGATTGGTTCTCCTGAACCTTTTGATTTTGATGCAGCAGTGGAGTTCCATCCACATAATAGTAAGTCTGGAAATATAAATAATGAAGTCGATATTATTAACCTTGACTACACTGGTCAAATCTTTAGCTACGATCAAGTAGTTGAAAATGCCATCAAAAGTAAAGAGCCTGAATATAAATTATTTAGAAGTGCAATGCTGTCTTGGGACAATACAGCGCGAAAGAAAAATAACAGTCACATATTTCACAACTTTAGTTTATTGAGGTATAAGCAGTGGCTTTCTTCTTTGGTAAATAAAGTTTATTCAAATCCTAAATATAGTAATGATGAAAAGCTAGTATTTATAAATGCTTGGAATGAGTGGGCAGAGGGTACGCATTTAGAGCCTGATCAAAAATTTGGCTACGGATACCTGCAAACTACTTATGATGTGATATGTAATTATGGCGCTGCTACTTATGTAGATAAAACTATAAAAAAAACAAAAAGAAATGAGTGCGCAGTCATTCTTCATCTTTATTATGATGATATTTGGTCTGATATTTGCGCATATCTTTCGAAGGCATTTGAAGATCAAGCTTTTGATCTTTATGTAAGTGTAACTTCACTTTCAGGATTTAAAAAAGTTCATTCAGATTTTCCAGGCGCTTATATAGAATTAATAGAAAATCGTGGTCGCGATATCTTGCCATTCATACGTATGCTTAAATTAATTAGTAGCATTGAATATAAAGCAGTTTGCAAGATTCATTCTAAGCGTAGTGTATATCGTAATGATGGTGATGAAATACGTGAGGATATTTTAAATCAGTTAATTGGATCTAAGATTAAAGTCAATAAAATAATTTCTAGATTCAATAATAATTCTAAACTTGGTATGCTCGTCCCTAATAAATATTTAATTTCACATAATGATAAAAATATGACTTTTGATTTAAGTAATGTAGAAAATATTTCTAAAATATTAAATATAAAATTCGATTTTTATCAATTTCCTGCGGGGTCAATGTTTTGGTTTTCTCCAAAAAGTCTTTCTCCACTACTTTTAATAGATGATGACTTATTTGAAATTGAACTTGGATTAATTGATGGAACATCTGCTCATGCGATTGAGCGTTTGTTTTGTAATATAGTTAAACATAGTAACTACATAGTAGAAAGCTGTTAAATGAATTTTTAATACTTGTATTTGATCACTCTGTGCGCTATCAGCCAGACGGTTTGCCTAGTACAGCATATCCTCTTCATTACACAGTTTAATCATTAAGAAAAAGGTCGATGATGAATGAGAATAAATTTGTAGGTGATAAAGTAAAAGCACTTGGTTCGGATATTACAGATACAGTAAATGATCTTATTCGAGAAGCCAAGCCACTCTTAAATCATGCTTCCAATCGCATCACAGATCACGTTAGTGATTTAACCCATCAAGGTTTAGATACTGCTGCCAAGGGTAAGCATGCATTAGAAAAAAAGAGCCATGATTTAATGGATCATGCTTCCCATATGATACGTAATGAGCCATTTAAAGCTGTTTTGATAGCAGCCAGTATAGGTGCGGCTGTTGTGGCAGTAGTTGGTATGATGTCACGTAGCGATTCTGGACATCAAACTAAATCTCACTAATGTTGCTTAGGATAGTGTTATCAATTTTTAAGCAGCCTAGACTATTACAACTAATTTTATCTAATTATAAAAAGATAGTACTTGATGAATTCAGGGGCGTAATAAGAGCGATGAAAATTCGGTTTATCTTATATCTTCTCAGTTTTCTTTTTTTTGGTTCGGGGCTACTGGCTAGTATTATTTCTTTGTTGCTCTGGGCGGCATTACCTTTTCTTAATCCGCACAATGCATGGATGATGATTGCTTTGCCTATTGTTTTGTGGATCGGCAGTATTTCTTTTTTTATATTGGCAAATCGATTGAAAATACAATTCAATTGCATAGCCATGTGTAAAAAAATCCAATCGAATACCCAACTTATTTCTCAATCGCTGATTTAATTGGGCGCTGCTATCTCAATCATGATTTCATTACGTCTAAACATGGGTAGCGTCCATGGAGGATCGTAGCGCGAGAGCTGAGGCGTTCCTATGATTTTATAGTAACGTTTTGTTGCCCACTCAACTGCCTCATCTGTTTTGGTTTGTACTCTTGAGACTGTATTAAAACCTGAGTACTTATGAACAATAAAATATTTGCTTGGCACTTCGCGCAAAGTGACAGCATTGTTTTTTGGTTTGGGTATCGTCGCTAAAGTGTACTGGCTAGGCATCACAAAATTAATGCGCCATGTTTTAGCTGTTTTCATGCTGGATTCTGCAGCTTGCGGTTCAACTGTTACTGGTGCTGTCATAGCAATTTTATAGGATTGAGGCTCTACTGTGACAGGAGCAGTCATAGCTATTTTTTCTTTTTTGTCTGAATCAGCTTGTTGATTATTCCTAAAAATAAAATCAGCGATTAACCTAAAACCTTTACTAGACGCTGCATCCATATCACCTTCAACAATCGTCTCTGCAATCAATATGGGTGCGTAGTGACGCACTTCAAATTGAGCATCTGCAGTCACTACTTCATATTTTGGTTCCTCGATTGCCATAGCTGGTTTTATCCAAAGTAATCCTAGTCCAAGTACTAGGCTTGCTAAGTAGGGGCGTTGTTTTAGCATTGTCTTTTCTTAAGTGGTTTGCAAACAGGTAGTAATTACTTATTTCATTCATGTTCGAAAGAATTTTAATTTTTAAACTTTACAGCTTTATTGCTTATTCGTCTTTGCTCACAAGCCTAAACCTGTTTTTAATCAATTTTGTGCTCCTAAAAATTTTAATTAATAAAAACCGAGCTTTACCTTGTTGTGGATTTTATTAACAGTGTTTTTTATTCTTTTAGTTGAAGCAGGATTTGCTAAATTGTTAATAGTATTTATTAGTTCTATTTAAATAACTTATTTTCTAGTTTTAATGATGGGTGTATTTTAGTTATTTAAAGATTAATAATTTAGTATCAGTACCCTCATTTTTCTTCTAATGGGTCAGCATGCATTGCATCTTTTCACTTTTAGACTCTAATTAATAGATATTCAACCGATACAATACAAAAGTATTGTTCATAAAGTATCTTTCTATCTGGGTCTACCTATTTTTAGATGGTGAATTGCGTGTAATTGTATGAATCTGATTTTTACAACCATTTGGAATGAAGCACGGCAATGCATGATTGTCGTGTCTGAGTTCGCGAGTGTAGTTGGTAAATCAGCAAAATCCTCTGGCAAAAAAATCAATCGTGCGCTGTTTGGAAGTAATAAATTAGTTACCGCACTCTGTGCTGGCATTGCTAATTTTTCTACTTCCTTACTGTTTGCAGGTAGCTTGCCTGAAGGTAGCAGCGTGACTTACGGTCAAGGACAAGTCACACAGTCTGGTAATGAAATGACGATCACACAGTCTAGCGACAAGATGGCGCTAGACTGGAATAGCTTCAATATAGGACAAGGTCATAAAGTCACCTTTGTTCAACCCTCTACAAGTTCCGTTGCAATGAATCGCGTCACTGGTACGGATGTATCGGTGATTCAAGGTTCGTTGCAAGCGAATGGTCAGGTATTCTTAAGTAATCCCAACGGCGTTTTATTTACCAAAGATGCGCAAGTCAATGTAGGTAGCTTGGTTGCTACTACCTTGCACATGTCGAATGAAGATTTAGCTTCAGGTCGTTATCGTTTACAAGGTAAGAGTGATAAGTCAGTAATCAATCAAGGCAGCATTACTGCAACGAGTGGTGATGGTAAAGGTGGTGTTGCACTCATTGCTGCAAAAATTATTAATGAAGGCAGCATCACAGCAGACCGTGGCACGGTTGCCTTAGCTGCTGCAAATAAAGTTACCTTAGATTTAGGTGGGCCAGTCAAAGTACAAATCGAAGAAGGCGCACTCAATGCATTGATTGAACAAGGTGGCGCAATCAGAGCAGATGGTGGAACCGTCATCATGACTACTGAAGGTGCAGGCGCATTAATGGCATCAGCCATTAATCACAAAGGCCTCACTATGGCACGCACTTTGGCTACCGGTGAAAACGGCAAGATACAAATCGGTATTGCTAAAAAAGGCAATGTCAGCATTGATGGCAAGCTTGATGTTAGTGCAGCTCAAGGTAAAGCAGGGGCTATTGAAGTCACTGCTGAAAACATCACACTAAAAACTAATGCCTCTATCAATGCCAATGGTACTTCTGGCGGTGGCACAGTATTAATTGGTGGTGATTGGCAAGGTAGCGGAACACTCACACAGGCAAAAACAGTCACGATGGAACAAGGTGCGCGCATAGATGCGAGTGCAACAGTACATGGTGATGGCGGTAAGGTCGTATTGTGGAGTGATGTAAACAATACTGATTCAGTTACTTCGTTTTCCGGAACAATTTATGCCTCAGGTTCTGGTAGTGGTAAAGGTGGTCAAGTTGAAACTTCTGGCTATCATTTAGGTGTTATTGGCAATGTGAATGCTGGTGAAGGTGGAGAGTGGTTAATAGATCCGGTTGATATTACGATTGAGCAAGGAGGTAGTAGTTCTTGTATAAGTGGCACTTACAGTACCGCAGGTACGGTATCTAACCAATCAATTAATGATGCACTTTCAAGAAATTCTAATGTCATCATTAGCACGAATAATTCTGGCGATTCTGCTGGAAATATCAAAATCAATGCAAATATAACTTCAAATTCTACAGTCACAACTACACTTAAATTCAATGCAAACGCAAGTATTGAGGTTGCTTCAGGCGTAGAAATAAAATCAATCGGTCGTGCACTTAATCTTATATTAAGTCCTAATCTATCTAAAAATAATGGAAATATTCAACTTTTAGGAAATAACAACATATCTACAAATGGAGGAAATGTTTTTTTTGGGAGTGTAAATAATGGAGGTAATTTTTCTTTCGATGCTGCAACTATCAGAGCTACTGGTATAGACACAAGTACGAGTGGTATAGAAATAAATTCTAATGTATCAATTAGTACTTCTGGAGGAAACATCTATCTGTACGGTAAAGGTGCAGCTAGCTCTGGTGATGGAGTTTTTATTGATAAAGATGTCAGATTAAACAGCGGTAATGGAAAAATATTAATAGATGGTTTAGGTGGGGCGAATGGTGGTAGTGGTGTAGTATTTTTTTCGAATACTGGCAGTGGTGCTATAGGTTCATTTAATGCTAATGCTAGTAATAATATTTACATTACTTCTAATGCAGGTAATGCCGATGGATGGCAGAGTGATGTGAGTTTATCATCGCCAATTACTATTAAAGCAAATAGCTCAAATGGTACCGGTATGGTGATTAATTGGACTGGTGGTAATGGGAGTGGATCGGTAAATATTTATGCTCCACAAGGTCATGCAAAATGGATTGCAGATGGAAAAAATTTATCAATTAATGCGCAAGCACCTGTTGAATTTAACGCTAACGGTGCAGCTATTGGATGGGGAGTAAAAAATCTTGCTAACAATATCAGTAATGTAATTAATATAACTAATGCATTCAATCTTAATGTCACTCATGATTTAAAGTCAGGAGGTAATACTTTAAATGGAATGTTAGCTTTCGTAGGAAGCTTGGGAAGTAGTGATCTCAATTCTGGTGATATGACAAATAATGGAGAGGGATACGGCTGGATACCTACTGAGACGCAGTTACAAACACGCTTCAACTCTACGCATTTATATTTAGGTGACAGTACTGTTAGTCTAATGACGCTTAAAGATAGCGTCAATATAGCAAATAATCAATTAGACCTTAATGCACAACATACTAGATGGACTACAGAAAATTTTAATCCAATAAGTACGATTACTAATACCGGAAACGTTGAGTTAATTACTAATAATCTTAGTTTAGGTGGGGGTTGGAACATTGGTAGTACAACTCGTGATGGCTCTATTGAAATTGTACCAAAAAATACTAATTCATCAATTGGATTGGGTAATACATTAGGTGACTTTAATGTTACACGTGAAAATTTACGAAAATTAAATCCAGTTAATGCAACAAGTATCACGATAGGTAGCTCATACGTTACAAGTAACATCAACTTTAATGATGCTAGTCCTATAGACTTAAATGGTACATATATATTCAAATCCAGTGGCGGGAATATAACGTTTAATACCAGTTCAAGTGTAACGGATGTTCCAGATATCAATGTTAATGGTTCATTAGTCTTAAATACCACTGGTAATATTAATATTGGTGGACAAATTCAAACTACTGGAAATCAAACTTATATAGGTAATGTAACTTTATTACGTGATACAACATTAAAATCTACATCCGGTGGTATTAGTAGCGCTTCAAATTTTAGTTTTGGTTTAGAAAATTTAATTATTCACCAAGGTGGTAATAGCACCATCTCGGGTATCTTGAGTGGATCAAAATCTCTCACAAAAGACGGTAGTGGTACGTTAACTTTAACGGGTAATAATACCTATACAGGCCAGACCAAGATTAACAATGGTACGCTAGCAATCGGTAATGGTGGAGCAGATGGAGACTTAGCAAGTCAAAGTATTGTTAATAACGATAAGCTAGAATTTAATTCTTCGGCTGATCATACTTATACAGGAATTATTAGCGGTACCGGATCATTACGCAAACTAGGCACAGGTAACTTATCGTTAAATACGAATGCGACAGTTTCAAATTTTAATGCTACCCTTGGTATAGGCAACTATAGTTCTTTCACAGGTAATGTCTTTGTCGATGCTGGTATTTTAAAAGCAAATAACCAACAAAATAGTTTTAATCCTATTACGAGTTCTTTGGGAAATACTGCGATTGTAGGTCGCATTATTACTGTCAACAATTCTGGCATCTTAGAATTTTCAGCCAATGATGTATTCGGTAATCCATTTTCTACCCCTGCAATTTCTCTTTTAATTAATTCAGGTGGTAGGGTTAGAAACAGTAATACCTTTAACACATTGGGTAATGTTGTTTTATCTGGAGGGTCATTACAAACAGATGGTGGAGTATCTAGCTCAGTACAAGCATTTAATTTGATGGGGAATCTAACCATCAATGGTACAAGTACCTCGACGATCTCAGGTTCAGGGGCGAACTCCGGATTACATTTATCTTCTAATTCGACTTTTACAATTGAGAATGTTACAGGCAATAACGGTAATAATTTAATCGTTTCTGCGACATTAGTAGATGGAGCAGGTGCGAGTGGTGCGCAAGGCTTCACTAAGCTAGGTAATGGCACTGTACTTTTTACTGGAAATAATACCTATACAGGTAACACCACCATATCAAATGGAACCCTCATTGTAGGGAATGGTAGTTCAGGATCTATCATTAGCAGCGCTAATATAATAATAAACGACGCGAATTTAACGTTCAATCGCAGTGTTGCAACTGAATATATTGGTAGCCTTACTGGTAATGCCACTGCTAATCTTCAACAAGCAGGAAGTGGTGTATTAACATTCTCCGGTAATGGGGCAGGCTATTTAGGTAATGTTATTTTAAGTACGGGTACGGTAAGTTTGAATGCTAGCAATGCCATAGGCCCAAACAATGGCGGTCTGATTAGTTTTGATGGCGGCATTCTTCAATATACCAATAATTTTAATATAGATAACTCAGTACGATTTTCAACAACCAGTCCTCAAAAAATCAATATTGATACCAATGGTCAATCAATCAATTTTGCATCGGTATTAAATAGTAGTGGCGGAAGCCTTAATAAATTAGGCTCAGGCAGCCTTACTCTTACAGCAAATAATACGTATAGCGGTGCTACTACGATTAGTGCAGGATCGTTGATTGTTGGTGACGGTGCCACTAATGGTTCAATTAACGCAACTAGCGCAATTAATAATAGCGGTATCTTGGTTTTTAAACGTGGCGACAATATTACATATTCAAGAGTTCTCAGCGGAACTGGTGGTATCGAGCAAAATGGCAATGGCACTGGTACTTTAACTCTAACAGAA
>JAIXOW010000348.1 GCA_027486615.1 Oxalobacteraceae bacterium
ATAACCTCTGGACCGCCGTTGGTGAAACACTGAATTGCTTTTGCCATGTTACTTGTCCTGTGTATCAAAAAAAATGAATGATAACGCCATTCTAAACAAAGAGTCACGAGCTGGGTGATGTTATGAAATAGCCAAGCAAGTTAATTGATTAGCCAATATAAGAATTAATTGAATATTAAAATAAGCCAAGATAGGCACCACCATGGCTATCTGCAGAACTTATTTGACCAAGGCTTCTGTTCAGCTACGCCCCAAACCTTTACTACTCCCACATACCAGAGCTGATTTTTCTTGCAGACCTCAACCCACGTTTTGCGCCTACTCTCTGTTGAAAGTTAAAGATGATGTTTACGCGATAAAAGTAACATACCGGCTATGACTAATGCCGTACCTACTAACTGTATTGCAGTGATAGGCTCACCAAGAATCAGTGCTGCAAGAAATAAAGTGGAGACTGGTCCTACCATTCCTGCTAAAGCAGATACACCAGCACCAATTCGCGCAATCGCCATCATCGTGAGAAAAACCGGTAATACAGTGCAAAAAATCGCATTCACGAGAGACAAACCATAAACAGGTAAAGGTTGAATCAAATTCGACCAAGGACGGAATAATAAAAACTGTCCTACTGCTGCAACGCCTGATACGCACATCACATATGACACTAAACGACTAGTGCCTACACGTTTGACTAATTCACCAGAAAATAATAAATACAGCGCATAAAACACAGCGCTTGCAAACACAAATGCACCTCCTAACAAAACATGATTGCCACTAGTTTTTACATCATGAATAAAAACCAAAATTGTCCCGCTATAGCAAATCAACAAAGCTAACCATTCACGTTGATCTATTTTTCTTTTGAATAAAAAGATAGACATCAACATGACTAAGGATGGCGTTAAAAATAATATTAATCGTTCCAGACCTGCTGAGATGTACAACAAACCTATGAAATCTAAGTAACTCGATAAGTAATAGCCTAGCAATCCCAACACAATTAATCGCCATCGATCGGATGGCAGTAGTGAAGGAGATTGCCGCATTTTTATAAAAGCGATCACACCAAAAAAAGGTAATGAGAACAACATACGAAACGCCAGTACCGACATGGCGTCAATATCATGTCGGTATAGCAGCTTAACGACAATGGCTTTTGCAGAAAAAAGTACTGCACCTGCAATCGCCAATACTAATCCGGCAAGAAAAATCTGCCTTACAGTCTTATGGCTTGTATTGAGAATTGTTTGACTTTGGTCGAGAGGATGATCGTGGTTGGTGCTAGAGGTCATGGACAGATTGTAATGCGCTCTTCTTCTGTCCGTATAAGCTAGCTAAAACAGAGGGAAATCAGGGCTTTTCGCAGAGGCAATATGGTAAAATCGCAGCTCGGTCAGAGAGCGCATTATCACGCGCTGTAGAGTCAGCACATTACGCCTTCAGCAGGATTAGAACATCGCAATCTTTGCGGCGTATCACAACATCATGACCAGCGATTAATTTTCAGCAGAAAGATCATCATGGCAGGACATAGTAAATGGGCCAACATCAAGCACAAGAAAGCGGCAACTGACGCTAAGCGCGGCAAGATATGGACTCGTCTTATCAAAGAAATTACAGTGGCAGCACGTTTAGGTGGTGGCGATTTAAATAGTAATCCCCGACTAAGGCTCGCTGTTGATAAAGCAGCTGATGCCAACATGCCTAAAGATAATGTCACGCGCGCTATACAACGTGGTACGGGCGGGCTAGATGGTGCGAACTATGAAGAAATTCGTTATGAAGGTTACGGCTTAAATGGTGCTGCAATTATTGTTGATTGTATGACAGATAACCGCGTGAGAACAGTAGCTGAAGTGCGTCATGCTTTTTCTAAGTTTGGTGGCAATATGGGCAGTGAAGGCTCTGTCGCTTTTCTGTTCAAACATTGTGGACTTTTGTTTTTTGCACCAGGCACGAATGAAGATGCATTAATGGAAGCAGCTTTAGAAGCTGGCGCAGAGGATGTGATCACAGATGATGAAGGTGGATTTGAGGTTGTTTGCGATCCTTATGCTTTTTCTGGAATTAGAGAAACCTTAGAAAAAGCAGGCTTTAAACCAGAAATGGCTGAAGTCACGATGAAACCTTCGACTGAAACTGAATTTTCTGGCGATGATGCAATCAAAATGCAAAAGCTGCTCGATGCACTAGAAAATCTCGATGATGTGCAAGAAGTGTATTCCAATGCTGTGATAGATCAATAAGATTTTTTCATCTGACATTTTTCTTTTTATCTCCATACAAACTCAACCTACTACAGATTAATGAAAATACTCGTCGTTGGCTCCGGTGGTCGTGAACATGCTTTAGCTTCTAAGCTAGCACAATCGAATCGTATACAAGTTGTATATGTCGCTCCAGGTAATGGTGGCACAGCGCTAGATGGTCGTTTAAAAAATATTCCAATTACTGATAATGCTGAGCTCGCTGAGTTTGCACTCAAAGAAAAGATTGGTTTAACCGTAGTCGGTCCTGAAACACCACTCGCAGCAGGTATTGTGGATTTGTTTCGTGCACGGGGCATGAAAATTTTTGGCCCTACACAAGCTGCAGCACAACTCGAAAGCTCGAAAGATTTTGCTAAAGCTTTCATGCACAGACATGCCATTCCTACTGCACGCTATCAAACCTTCTCTGATGTCGCAGCAGCGCATAAATATATTGATGAACAAGGCGCACCTATTGTCGTCAAAGCAGATGGTCTCGCTGCAGGTAAAGGTGTAGTCGTAGCTATGCAGCTTGATGAAGCCCATGCTGCCGTTGATATGATGTTGTCAGACAATCGCTTAGGCGATGCTGGTGCACGAGTAGTGATAGAAGAGTTTTTAGAAGGTGAAGAAGCGAGCTTTATTGTGATGGTAGATGGTAAAAATATTTTGCCACTCGCAACCAGTCAAGATCATAAGCGCTTGCTCGATCAAGATGCAGGACCTAACACAGGCGGTATGGGTGCGTATTCACCCGCACCAGTTGTGACACCTGCTTTGCATGGTCGTGTGATGCGTGAAATCATACAACCGACTATACAAGGCATGGCGAAAGATGGCATACCATTCACAGGCTTCTTGTATGCCGGTTTAATGATTGATGCAAAAGGCAATCCTAAAACATTGGAATTTAATTGCCGCATGGGTGACCCTGAAACACAACCCATCATGGCACGCTTAAAAACTGATCTGGTTAATGTGATGGAGCATGCTGTTAACGGCACTCTGAATGAAGTAGAACTCGATTGGGATAGACGTACTGCACTAGGCGTGGTGTTAGCTGCTGCAGGCTATCCAGATGCGCCACGTAAAGGCGATGTCATCACAGGTATCCCAGCTGACAATGTTAATTGCATGACGATACATGCAGGCACTGCATTAGAAAATAACGAATTACGCACATCAGGTGGTCGTGTGTTATGTGTGGTGGGATTAGGCGATAGCGTAAAGACAGCACAAAAACATGCTTATGATGCTATCGATCATATTCATTTTGATGGCATGCAATTTCGACGTGACATAGGATGGCGTGCTTTAAAACGCCCTGTCTAAATTCAAACAGTTTTATTTTTAAAATTTTTATTATGTCTACCAACACGTCCGATATCGCAAAAGTTAAAACATGGCTGACCTCTTTACAAGAGCGCATTGTGTCAGCCGCAGAAAAAATTGATGGCAAACAGTTCATCCGCGATAGTTGGGAACGACCTGAAGGTGGTGGTGGTGTTTCTCGTTTAATTGAAGAAGGCAATGTATTAGAACGAGGGGGTGTAGGTTTTTCTCATGTAAAGGGCATGAGCTTGCCTCCTTCTGCTGCCGCGAATCGCCCTGAAGTGGCTGGACAGCCTTGGGAAGCAATGGGAGTGTCACTAGTTTTTCATCCACGTAATCCTTACGCACCGACCGTTCATATGAATGTGCGTTTTTTTACCACGACGAGTTCAGAGCATGAACCTGTGTGGTGGTTTGGTGGCGGCATGGATCTCACGCCTTACTATGGCTTTGAAGAAGATGCAAAACACTTTCATCAAACTTGTCATGACGCGCTAGCAGTACATGGCAGTGGTCTGCATGATCGTTTCAAGAAATGGTGTGATGATTATTTTTATCTTAAACATCGTAAAGAAGCACGTGGCGTAGGCGGTGTTTTTTATGATGATTTCAATGAAGCAGGATTTGAAAAAAGTTTCGCTATGACGCAAAGTGTAGGCGATAATTTTATTAATGCTTACATACCTTTGTTAGAGCGTCGTAAAGATACGCCTTATGGTGAGCGTGAACGTGATTTCCAAGCATACCGTCGTGGTCGCTATGTAGAATTCAATTTAGTATTTGATCGTGGCACTTTGTTTGGCTTGCAATCGGGTGGTCGTACAGAATCCATTTTGATGTCTATGCCGCCGATAGTGAAATGGCGGTATGACTGGCATCCTGAAGCTGGATCACCAGAAGCAAAACTGTATACTGATTTTTTGCCGCATCGCGACTGGCTGGCTGAGTGAGCGCACGCTGTATTTTGCTATACGGAGGAAGTTTTGATCCGGTACATAACGGACATCTCGCTCTCGCGCATTTTTGTAGCGTACTCTGTCAACCCGATGAATTACGATTGATTCCTGCAGGCAGACCCTGGCAAAAACCAGAATTAGCCACACCTGCTGATCACCGTGTTGCGATGTTAAAGCTCGCTTTTGCAGACTTTCATTTGCCGGTTGAGATTGATGAACAAGAAATTGAACTCGATGGCCCTAGTTATACAATCACTACCTTGCGCAATATACGAGCAGAACTAGGCGATTCGGTCTCATTAGTCCTCACTATCGGCGCTGACCAATTGCATAACCTACCTACTTGGCGCGACTGGCAACAGCTTTTCAATTATGCGCATTTATGTGTAGTGAGTAGACCAGGATTTTCTCTTGAAAGTGAGCAGCTTTCTTCTGTGCTTGCAAATGAAATCGCACGACGCCATGCTAGTGTTGAGCAAATTCGCTCTACCCCGCATGGCTTAATGATTATTGCTGATAATTTTTTGATGGATGTATCAGCAACCAGCATTCGACAATCTCTACACCAGAGATCGGATGCAGCAGGTTTAATTCCAGCTGCAGTGCTAGACTATATTCATCAACAACACCTTTATGAACACTAATCGATGGATATCAAAAAACTGCAATCTCTAGTCATAGACGCGCTTGAAGATGTTAAAGCGCAAGACATACGTCTATTCGACACTGTGCACCTAACTAGCCTTTTCGATCGTATTGTGATCGCATCAGGTACGTCTAATCGTCAAACCAAAGCTTTAGCGGCTTCTGTTCGCGATAAAGTGAAGGCAGAAGGCGGTCATATTCTCAGCATTGAAGGTGAAACAACAGGCGAATGGGTCTTGGTTGACTTAGGCGATATGATCGTACACATCATGCAACCTGCTATTCGTGCTTACTATCGTCTTGAAGAAATCTGGGGTGAAAAAGAAATTAAACTGGGCGCGGCTAAACGTAAGCCTAGTACTGATACAAAAATCACTAGCCATATTTTAGGTAGCACACCAACTAAATCGACGGCAAGTAAAAAGACGAGTGCATCGACTTCACCTGCTAGAAAAACGACAACGAAGACAGCATCTAAAACTACATCTAAAACAGCGACCAAATCTGCAGGCAAAACTGCAACTAGATCACCGGCTGTGAAAAAAACTGCAGCTAAAAAAGTGGTTGCGAAAAAAACGGTGAGCAAAACTGCAGTGAAAAAAACTAGCGCAACTAAGAGCAGCAGCCCTACACGATCTGCCGCAAAAAAATCTAAGTAAAGCCTCTAGCCTATGCAGCTCATTATTGCAGCAGTAGGCCATAAGATGCCGGCTTGGATAGAGACAGGCTTTCAGGAATATGCTAAACGCATGCCTCCTGAATGCAAGCTCGTTCTAAAAGAAATTAAGCCAATTGATCGTGCTAGCAATAAAAATGCTGAAGCAGTGATGGCACAAGAGCGCACTCGCATAGAAGCTGTCTTACCGAAAGGGGGACGCATGATTGCGCTAGACGAGCGCGGACAAGATCTCACTACAATGCAAATGTCGCAACTTCTCACGCAGTGGCAGCTACAAGGTGGGGATGTTACATTCGTGATCGGTGGTGCAGATGGTCTGGATGTTGATCTGAAAAAAAATGCTGATATGCTCATTAGAATATCAAGCCTGACACTTCCGCATGGACTGGTTAGAGTGTTACTAGCCGAGCAGCTGTATCGTGCTTGGTCAATTACGCAAAATCATCCTTATCACCGCACTTAATTTATAGTCAGTATTTGTTTTAATCATTACTGATTTCTGTATTCTTAAAGTATTCAATAAGCATAACCATGGCCGGTACAGATCAAAAAATTTATCTTGCCTCAAAAAGTCCCAGACGACGGGAATTGCTACGGCAAATAGGTTTAGAATTTGAGATGTTAGTGTTACGCGAAGGCTCTGGTAGAGACGCTGCTGTTTCTGAAGTTGCTCATGAAGGAGAAGCACCAGAAAATTATGTGGTGCGCATCGCAAGAGAAAAAGCGCAAAGTGGTTGGAATGCTGTATTAGCTCGTAGACTGTTTCCTCGACCTGTATTGGCAGCTGATACAACGGTGACTATTGATGGTCACATATTAGGCAAACCGGCTAATACTGAAGAAGCTATCAGCATGCTAAAACTTTTATCTGGCCGCACACATCAAGTGATGACTGCAGTGGCTGTCATCAAGGATGATAAGCTGGATGAAATTATGCAGCGTTCTGAAGTACGATTCGCTATGATTGATGACGCAGCCCTGCGCGCTTATTGTGCTTTACATGAACCGTATGACAAAGCAGGTAGCTATGCTGTACAAGGCTACGCAGCACAATTTATTGAACATATCGCAGGCAGTTATTCAGGCATTATGGGCTTGCCTTTATTTGAAACCACGCAATTACTAAAACGTGCAGGTATTAAATTGTTATGAGCGAAGATCTACTCGTCAATATCACACCACAGGAAACGCGCGTTGCTCTCATGCTGCAAGGTGCAGTACAAGAATTGCATATAGAGCGCACTTCATCGCGTGGTCGTGCAGGTAATATCTATCTCGGCAAAGTAGTGCGTGTACTACCAGGCATGCAATCGGCTTTTATAGATATTGGTCTTGAACGCGCTGCTTTCTTACATGTGGCTGATATCTGGGAAGCGCGTCAACATGATGCTTCTACTTCTCCTGTACCACCTATAGAAAAGCTGTTATTTGATGGTCAATCCATCATGGTGCAAGTAGTGAAAGATCCTATAGGCACTAAAGGTGCACGACTTTCTACTCAAATTTCAATTGCTGGTCGTATGTTGGTGTATTTACCGCAAGATAGTCATATCGGTATTTCGCAACGTATAGAAAATGAAGCAGAACGTATTAGCTTAAAAGAGAAATTACAAAAGCTAGTACCTGAAGATGAAAAAGGCGGTTTCATCATCCGCACCATGGCCGAAGATGCGAGTGATGCTGACTTACATATGGATGTAAATTATCTAAGAAAAACATGGAATAACATTAGTCAGCAAAGTAAAAAAACTGGACCACCTGCTTTGCTGTATCAAGATCTCAGTTTGGCGCAGCGTGTATTACGTGACTTTGTCAATGATGAAACTGCGACTATACAAATTGATTCACGTGAAAATTTTGTCAAACTCTCTGAGTTTGCAACTGACTACACACCTTCCGTCTTGCCTAAGATGGCGCACTACACTGGCGAAAGACCATTGTTTGATTTATATAGTGTAGAAACAGAAATTGAGCGTGCATTAGGTAAACGTGTTGATTTAAAGTCGGGCGGCTATCTCATCATTGAGCAAACAGAAGCAATGACAACGATTGATGTCAATACAGGTAGCTATGTCAATGGCCGCAATTTTGATGACACAATTTTCAAAACGAATCTAGAAGCTGCGCATGCCATCGTGCGTCAATTACGTTTGCGTAATCTCGGCGGCATTATTATTCTTGATTTTATTGATATGGAAAATCTGGAACACAGAGAATCTGTATTAGCAGAGTTAAAGAAAGCTATGAGTCGTGATCGTACTAAAGTCACAGTCTCAGAATTTTCTGCATTGGGCTTGGTAGAGATGACACGCAAGCGTACACGTGAATCTCTAGCGCATGTGTTGTGTGAAATTTGTCCTGCTTGCACTGGTAAAGGACAAGTTAAAACTGCGCGTACTATCGCTTATGAAATTTTACGAGAACTCTTACGCGAAGCGAAACAATTCAATCCCAAAGAATTTCGTATACTCGCCTCACAACTTGTGATTGATTTATTTTTAGAAGAAGAATCACAACATCTCGCAATGTTAGGTGATTTCATAGGTAAGCCTATCTCACTACAAGTAGAAAGCAGCTTTCATCAAGAGCAGTATGATGTGATTTTGATGTAAGTTGCATATGCTATGTCTATGAATCCTGAAGTCATCGTCACTAATATTAAGAAGCGTTTTACGGGTGTCTCTGGTACCGTGAATGCTCTCTTACCAGTTCAAGCACGTTCACTCAAGATAGGCTACTACGGCTCAGATATCCCTGGTGCAAGTATTGCTGCTTCAGAGGTGCCACAACATTTTCAACGTCTAACCTTTTGGCAAGCTGTTCGTTATTCATTATCACGTCTCCCTGATGGTCGACGTCGCATATGGCATGTACGTCGCGACCCTGAAATGATGTTAGCTATTTTTTTGCGAGATGTTTGCAGACTTCCTATTTCATTAGTGTTTACCTCTGCTGCGAAACATAGACATTCATGGTTCCCGCGCTGGCTCATCGCTAGCATGGATGGCGTAATTTCTACCACACCCGAAGCAGCGAGTTATGTACCCAACACAACACGCGTTGTCCCGCATGGCATTAGCTTAGAACGCTTCTCTCCTCCAGATGACAAACTCACAGTGTGGCAACGTACCGGACTACCTGGTAAATATGGAGTTGGTGTGTTTGGTCGTGTGAGACCAGATAAGGGAACAGATATTTATGTAGAAGCCATGCTGCAGTTGTTACCTGAATTTCCAGACTTCACTGCAGTGATAGCAGGTTTATGTCAGCCTCAACATGAAGAATTTAAACAAGTACTCGTCGCTAAGATCGCTGAGCATGACCTTACAGATCGACTTCTTTTTATCGGTGAAATCCATCCAGCAGAAGTCGGCACTTGGTATCAGAACGTTTTAATCACCGTCGCCTGTCCACGCTATGAGCCTTTTGGATTAACACCACTTGAAGGCATGGCATGCGCTTGTGCAGTGGTGGCAAGTGATACAGGTGCATTTAAAACTATAGTCGATGAAACCAAAACAGGCTATGTAGTGCCTACTGAGGACGTTTCTGCTTTAGTGATTGCATTACGCAAGCTCATGTTAAATCCCACTGCCACTGCTGAAATGGGCAGCCTAGGACGATTACGTGTTGAACAAGGATTTTCGGTAGAGCGTGAAGCTGAAGGAATTGCGGCGGTGTATGAATCAGTCTGGCAAAGATCTTGAAACAGGATTTTTATTTGATTTAATTAATGCATTCGTTAGCTCTTTCAACGCAAAGAAAAATAATCGAACAGCAACATGCATACGCGCTAAGAAAGTCGGCATTCTGCGCCAAATGGCTAACTTACCTGAATTCTCTGCATTAATCGTCGATATATTTGCTTGAGCACTTAATTGCATCGCCATCGGTAATATCCCTCTTAAGCGCAAACCATGCGCCCAATTTTCAAAAAGCGCATGATCTACGCAAGCTCTCTGTACTGCCATATGCTTTATTAAAACTTGTGCAGCATGCCTATTAATCATATAAGCCGCAGCAGAAGAAATATGCGCTAAGTGCACTGTTAATTTCAGACTATCACTGTGCTTTAAGGTGACCGGACCACCACTATGAAAATGAAATAAGGGAACAATATCCCAGTCAGCTTCCCATGCTATTAATTGTTCTATGCTATTTAAGGCATGAGCAAGTGGTAAAACATCATCTTCAAGAATAATCGCAAAATCTTTATCTGATTCCAGAAAAGAATTCATAGCCCGCAAATGACTTTGATAAACACCAATTTCACCTTTGCGTATAAATTTTCGTCCGTGAATTTTAGTAAATGCTGATTGATCAATTGCACATAAACTCACATCTTCTTTGCTTGCATCAAAACCAGTAATACGTTGAAACGGCATTCCAACTTTAGCGAAGTTTTCAGTCGCTAATGCTAGACGTTCAGGCGAACGGTCTAAATTGATTAGGAAAATGCCACATCTATTCCATGGCGAATTTGAAGAATCTGACGTAGTCATCTTAATCGAATCTAAATATCTTCATTAACTACGTCATCTGATGATCCTCTGTAAGCAATAGCTAACAGTATCATCATAGGCATTCCAAACTTCCAGTCTCTGAGAAGCGCATTAAACATACTACCTACAAAAAAGGTCACAGATATTAAGAATAATCCCAAGCCATGTTGTGGTATCTGCCTGATTCCTTGTATGGCGATTGCCAAATAAATGCTCAGCAATCCGATCACACCGACGGCTCCTAATTCTGCACCGTATAATAAATAATCATTATGTGGGGTGCTCATAGTATGCGTTTCATCAGCTCCAGCACGCAGTGCTCGTTCAGGATATTGTTCCAACCAACTACCTATGCCATGACCAATAATAGGTTTTTCTAAAATCATTTCACCAGTTATTTTTATAAATTGCAAACGATTACCTTGACCAGAACCCATTTGACCGTGATAAAAATCACGTACTGACTGTATCGTTCCTTCAGCACGTTCGCGCGCAACAGGACTGAACTGCCAAGCTGAAAATAACGTTACTAGCCCAAGAAGCAAGCTCAACATACCACGCACAGAAAATTTCACATGACGTAAAACTGCAATCAGCGAAAGTAAAAACCAAAGCAAAATTCCCGTTCTGGTCATGGCAAATAAAAGCAGTGCAGAAGAGATATAGAAATAAGCAATGAGACGTACTGCGAGAACTTTTTTATCTACTTGAGATAAAGCAGTATCAAGTAACCAAGCAGAAGCAATCGCATGAAAAATACCTAGAGCTATCGATTTATTACCTGCATAAATTGCGTAATTCCTAAATATGATCCAATCAGGAAGAATATTTAAATGCGACAAATAATAAACAGTCGCTCCATAAATAGCGCCCGCAATATACACATCCCTTGCTGTTTTCTTCCAAGCGCCATCTCCAGCACTAATGAATAAGAAACCAAATAGAAAAATTAAATAATGGATTACAGCAGACCATCGACCCTCAATAGAATTCGGCAGAAAAAGTAACTCGAATAAAATCCAAGCTAACAAACCAACTGCAGGAATAAAAAACGGACTAGATTTTAATGCTTTAAATTTTGCTGTGACTTGACCAGAAAGTAAGCTAATTAAAATAAAAAGCACAATTCCCGTATACATAATCCCAATTGGGAAAAACAAACTAATTAATAAGAATCCCAATAAATAGTAAATATATTTTTCCTTACTTAAAAATCTGAGCATATTTTTTTCTACGAGTTAAATATTTTTAAATTAATTTTTGCAGGTAACGATGCTAATTTTTTAAAAAAAGAAGCTCGACCACCGTTCACTTTGATTACCTTATTTCTATAAATATTAGGCCACGATAGAATTGCATTATTCTTACCCTGATAACGAAAATCACTTGCTGGACCCTTAGCTTTGTTACTACACAATTCTGGAACAATAGATGCTTTGGGGTCCACATGAAATGCAACTATACTGGTATAAAATTGAATGCTTAAGACAGATTTAAAAAAATTGATTTGATCTTTGTTATGGAATAAAGGAAATTGTTTAGGATAGATTGGAAACGCCCTACCTAAAATACAGTCAGTTGCAGCTTTACAGTACTCTAAAAATGAATACCTTCCATGATTTGAAAACTCGTTCATGAAACATGAGTGAGTATCCTCAACAACGATTAAGCATCTATCATTAGCAGCTTTTAAGGCCTCAATTACAGTAATAATTTGTTGGAAAGATTGATGGCCACCATCATCTAACAAAACATCAAATTTACCAATTTTTTTCAAACAGGCTTCCCAAAATTTAGGATCACCTTGATCACCAATATAAATTTCGAATCCGGCATCTCTCCACTTTTCTGCTTCTGGATTTAGATCAATCCCAATAATTCGAGCTTCACTACCAAGCCAGTTTCTCCACATGTGTAGCGAACCGCCATCCAAAATGCCAGTTTCAATAAATGTGCAATTAGTTCCACGTAAATGCTCAAATAAATTTGCGTATACGGAAAAATAAGAAGTAACTTTCATTGAAGGGAACGGCGAACTTTTCCAACAATCTATGAGTTCATCTGAAGAATTTTGCATTTTTTGAATTAATAAAAAATAAGTGAATTTTGAGGATTTATAAAGAAATTCTCATTTTGTAACTAAATGAATATTTATGATGAAAGCCCACACGATAATCTTTGTCAAATATGTTGAGAAAAACTGAATGCCCAACTAATTTTGTTTCAATTATGAAAACATAAGCATTAAAAATCAGAAATGCTGTATTGTAAGAGACTTATAATCTCTATTTTTTAATATAGTAATTAGTTTTTTATTCAAATAGACACCGTATATAACAATGAATAAACCACGAGTGTCACTCATTTTATTTTCATACAACCAAAAAAATACTATCCTAGAAGCGGCGAAAAGCTGCTTATCTCAAGATTACCTCGGTGAGTTAGAAATCCTTTTTTCCGATGATAGCTCTACTGATAATACTTTCGATATTATTCAAAATTTAAAAAATGAATATTTAGGTAAACACCATTTATTCACTCATAAAAATATAAAAAATCTAGGTATTGGCGCGCACTATAATCAAGCGATAGCCATGACTAGTGGCGAACTTATATTTACAGCTGCAGGGGATGATATCTCAGCTCCCAACCGAATTAGCACCATAGCTAAAGCATGGTTAGATGATGGAAAGAAAGCTGATTTAATAACTAGTGATTTACAAAAAATACGTATCGATGGAAGTAATGCAGAAAAGATTATCGTAGCTGATTTAAGTTTTTGGGATACACCAGAAAAATGGATACGCAAACGACCCTATGTAGTAGGGGCAGCACATGCATTTACTCGCAGACTGCATAATCTATTTGGAAATTTCAATCCTGAACTTGTATACGAAGATCAAGTCATGGCATTTCGTGCGAGTTTAGCTGGTGGTGGTTTAAAAATTCACGAACCCTTGGTAATGTATAGAGAAGGTGGCATTTCTCAAGATAAATCTAATTTAACCACATCTTTAGACTACCTTAACTGGTCGAAAAAGCATTACAGATTACAGAGAGCGCAATACATGCAGATTCAAATAGATCTAAAAACCCAAGCTCGTGAAGATTTGTGGAATAAAAAACTTGCGAATAAACTTAATGGGGCTCTATATGTTTTAGCCTTACATAAGGAAAATAACTTTATAAATAAAATTAAAGTTTTTCTTCAATTTTCTAATGTTCAAAAACTATTTAAATTAAAACACCTAATTTATATTGCAAACCCGAAATTTGCTATGTGCATACATAAAATCCAGAATAAAATTAAAAAAATTAATTAGCTATGTAAGAAAAAAATTTATTGAAGTAGCTTTCTTCGTGAGGAGAATAAAAACTTTCACAAAATTTCTCTCCCTGTATTTCTTTGTATGTATCTAAAAAATATTGCGCACGATGATGTGTAAGATGATATTCAGTCAGATGTTTGAA
>JAIXOW010000232.1 GCA_027486615.1 Oxalobacteraceae bacterium
CTGATGAATGAAAGATTTGAGGTGTTTCTCAAAAGCTTCCAGTGAGCAGGGGGGTTTCTTTTTGTTAAAGGCCTTAAACTGCGGCACTTCCTGTTCTTCAGGAAGGCCTCGGCCCAAAAGCGCGGCAAACATCTGTGCTCCTTTGAGCCTTTCTTTTTTAACCGCTTCGGCCAAATTCTTTCCAGCATCTCGCTTAATCAATTTATCCGCTTTTCCTTTTGCTTCGCTATCCTTATCAGAAAGGGCAACATGTGTGCCGTGGTGCAGATTTTTCAGAATCGGAATCAAGCCTTCGGCCTCACTTTCATCCTCAGCTACGGAATCTCGTTCTTTCTCTTTTCCTGAGCTCGCAACAGATGAAAGCGAGGTCGCTGGCGACCTTGACCTAGATCTAGACTTCGACTTTGCCTTCGAACTCTTATCCTTAGATCCAGACGACCTTCTTAGAATACTCTTAATTTTAGATTTCTCTTTGGCCTCAGGTTTGCTAACCGATGAAGCTCTGCTAGACTCTCTCGAGGTTGCTTGTGACCTCGTTCGAGGTCGCGAACGACCCCCTCCTTCAATATCACTCATAGTGAGAAAGCTTTAATTATAAAACTTTCTGTAACGTTTGCCTAGCTTTCTAAAGTTAGGGAGCTTAAACTTTATCTTAAGCGCAATTCGAATATTTTTTGATATTATGAAAATTCCGAAAATTAAACTTTTAGCTTACCTTGTTTATCTAACGTTTGTAGCACTTATTTTAACTTTTCACGTTCACAATTTCACCTTTTTCCAGCTGCTTTTTACAGTAGAAAAATTTCAATTTCGATAATCTTTTTGTCAAATTTTTAGTTCAAAAACCAGGGCTCAAGACCTCTAACCTGTCTTTGAAATGTGTTCGCAGCCGAAATTAGTCTAAATATTCCAGCGACAATGTCAACTTCGTGTTGGCTGATAATCAAAATTAGTAGAATAATAACTACTATTTTAAATATGATCATTTACGATCGTTGAAGTCTCTTTCAATTTCAATGCGATATTTATTATCGCACCCTCACCTCCCCCTTGGTAGTGAACGGGATTTTACGTTGGGCGCCAAATTGTAACGTCCAAATTAGGCTGGATGATTTTATTTATGAAATAAACAAATCCACTCTAACTGAAGTTACAGAATTACTTATAGGGTGATTCAAATCAATTTATCAAGCAAGATATTTGAGAGCCTTCTTCTATGGTGTTTCAGGAATAAGAGACCATGTGTTCTAATACTTTCAACCGGGTGTCTTATTCTTAAGAAATCTTATTTTGCTATCCAGAGAATTGTTATGCTTCAAATCAAGAGAGTAGTGTTCTAATACTTTCAACCGACCAACTTGATCTGTTTCTCAATTCAATTGCTAGGATCAAAAATGATCAAAGTCAAGTTCTAATACTTTCAACCTATAATTTGATCACTTTCTTATGCTTGATAGTCAATTCAAACCTATTATCTTACCTCAAGGATATAATGTTCACTACAAAGATGTAGAAGTAAGCCACTAAATGAACAAAACTTAAATAAGTTTTAATTAACTTTATTTATCTTCACTCAACTTAAACATAATACACACAGAACTAATATTTCACTAAGATATTTTACAATAAGATTTTGACAAAAAGATTTAGATATTTACCAAGATCCAAAGGTCAAGAAGGTCAAAATATGACTGACTGGGGCATTGACTGAAGGCTTCTTTTATAAGGGTGGAATAAGTCTTAAAGTGGCCTGATTTGTGCAAAATTACAGAAAGAAAAGAAAGGATGAGTTTGGTAATTGTTTAGGCCTTTTTCCAACCTTCAGTCTTTTGTTTATTTATCTTTATGTTCTAAGCAATTTAGGTTGGTATGTTTATTGCCTTTACTTTTGCTAATTTGTTCAAGGTTGCTATGGTGCAATCTTTCTGAATGTTGACATTGACCTTTGTCTTGACTCATACAAATTCCACACAGATTTCTTTTTGGGCCAAGCTCCTTCTCATTCACTTTTATGGACAAATTCCTGTCTTTTGTTGACATAAGGGTTGTCATGGTAAATGGTCTGAAAGTGAAAATATCTGAGACATAATTATGTTCCTAATTGGACAATTATTGATTTGCAATTCTTCCAGCTAGAAATAATCTGAAATCATGAAAACAAAATATAAATCCAAATAATATTTTGTAACAGATAAAGACGAAGTCGGATCGTTACAACTCTCCGGGGGTTTAGTAAGCAAAAGGGGGTGAATGGAATGGAGACTTGGGGGTTTTTTATATAGTTTTTTGTAGTTATTTAATATTATTTACAATGATTCGAATGACATACTTTATTCAAACGTGCATGAGTCTGTAGGCGAAAATTCGTAGACGTTAATTTAATTTTCAAACCGTCCCTACTAGATGATCCAGTGTTTTCAACGTACTTTATATTTATTCCACAGGACTCTAAGAAATTATAAGCTGACTTTTCCGGGGCTCCACGTCGTCTTTAAAACTTAATTTAAACTTTGGGTCATTTGAAGTTTACAATCTCTCGCCGGCAGACTC
>JAIXOW010000009.1 GCA_027486615.1 Oxalobacteraceae bacterium
CGTTGTATTACGAATACGTGATGGAGTAGACGATACTTCTCTACCACTAGATAAAAATGCTGTAGCTGGCAAGGAATGTGGGAATGGGCTTCTTATCAACCATGCAGATGGTTGGCAGTCTCAATACTGTCACCTAAGAAAAAATAGTATTCGCGTTAAGGTTAGAGAAACTGTCAGAGCTGGACAGCCAATTGCACTTATGGGCATGACAGGCTTAACAGAATTTCCACATTTGCATTTAACACTTCGTCATAACGGAAAGGTTGTTGATCCATTTAATCTAGACTATTCTCATCATGCTAATACTTGTAAATCAGGTAGAAGCTTATGGGACAACAGCATCGCTCATCCCAACGAATATCAAGAGCGAATATTTTTAGGTTTTCAGATTAGCGATCACGCACTATCTGCACAGGAAATCGAAAAAGGAATCCAAAGTAAATTCATTTTTGATGAAAGAAAAGAAGCACTTGTTGTGCATGTTCGTATGATTGGACTGCTCAAAGGAGACCAACCTGAACTTATACTTCTCGATCCAAAAGGCTCTGTCATTGCACAACATCGCCAAGAGAAGCTACTCAAACCGCAAGCGCAAACTTTGATCTACTCTGGCGTCAAACGCCCTCAGAGCGGATGGATGAATGGTAGCTACACCATCAAATTCTTGATCAAGAACAGTGATGAATTGATAGTTGAAAAAATTAAGACTATTCAGTATTCAAGAAAGACGTCAGATATGTATATAAATTAAGTACTTAATAATTTACGAATGGAATCTAAATAAGATTTATCTTTTGCGGAGTATAACCCGTGTTTTAATGCATTCATCTTATTAATACTCTTACCTTCTTCTGTTCTAGCACCTGTCGACTGTTTCCAAGGCTGCCATTTGTGAATCATCTCTGCTTGCTTTTGCCTCCGGTTTAATGTCCATCCGTTTTTTGTCATAAGACGCCTCCAGAGTAACTAATGAATTATTAACCTGCATCATATTAGCTACATTCGTTTGGCTAATGTATTGACGTGGAGATTTAATAGTCACCAACGACTCAATATTTGATCTGCACTGCGTTTGGGCCTTCAAAGCTAGCCTTAAATAGGTATCAGTCGCGCCAGCGTAATGCCCGATGTTTTGTTGTGCTTGGCTTGAGAGTATATGAAATATCGAATCTAGGACTATTGCTTGGGAAGCCAACATCGACTCAAAATGACTCATATCTCCAGCTGATACCTCTTTTACTAATTCTTGTACCCTCTTAACTAATGCCGAAGGGTCAATTTCCGTAATGTTTGCCTTAAACAAATGTGTCGTTAGGGCTGCGTTAATAGTCGGATCAACTGCGATAGAAGCACCTTTTTCTAATAATGTATCTCCAACATACTTATCAGGGTCTAGTTTCAAAGTTAATTTCTTAGATGATTTTTTGACCAAGGATTTATTCATATCAATTTCGCAAGATAGATAAAAAAATTTCGTAAGACAACAATTAAAAAATCAGTCTATAAACAACAGAAAATCTATAAATCCATTAGTTCGTTCCATATAAAAACTGCTCCTATTAAATCGATCTAACGTAAGGCAATCCTCTTTTTTAAAAGAGGTATATTTTTACTTTTTATTTCTTTAATCCTTTATCCCTTTAACCCTTTATTCCTTTATGTGATGAAATTGGTCTAAAACTCTTTATTTATCTGTGATATTTAGCGTAAAGAATTTCTTTGTGGTCGCAAAAGCTTCTAAATATCAATCTTTAATTTTACTTGCCCTCTATTGAAGATCATTTAAAACCTTCATTAAATCTACAAATTTTTAAAACGACTATAGGCCATCAAGCATCCCATGCAATGCTTTTAACCAGCGCTTATGTCGCATCTCTTCTTCAGCCATTCCTTTTCCCGCATCCCTTGTGTGCGCCCTAAATTTCAAACGATAAATCCCGATCGGAAAGCCTCCCTGTCTCGCTAGGGCTACATATCTAAACTGACCGTTGAAATGATTAAATTCATCTTCAAACTCACCACTAATATTAAAGAAACCATAGTCTGGATTTAATCGCTTAATAGAAATTTTATTGATTAAATTAGCTAAATAAGGATCTGTATTTCTAGCATGGCGATCATGCACGTAGAGCGTATATAAAGGCTCAGCATCTTTATTGGCACTTGGATCTGCACTCCATATTTGCGTAGTTTCATACACCCACCCTAAATCTTTTAAATTATTAAAAGCATCCCAAAACCTCTGGTATCTTTCCTCATCGTTAGAAGTATAAAAAAGTGTTTCATTTGCGAAATGCTTATAAACAATATTCTCGCTTTCCTCGATCTCATAAAGCGTCGCATCCGTGTCTGGCAATTCAGTTATTTGGTCGCCATCAAAGTTATCTGCAGCCTGCCATCCCTTATAAACGCCAAGTAGTGGATTGATTCCACCATATTCCGCTAAACAGTGATATCGATATAAATTAAGAAGAACTACTATGGCATCTATACGTGAGGATTTAATTCCCCACTTACCCATTCCAATCTCGTTACGCAAACGAAATAGTGGAGGATTTTTGTCACCTGCTCCAACACCATCAATTAAGGCATTTGATAGCGCAACTTCAACCTCATCTTCATTAAACGTAAATTGCCATTTATTTTTACTTTTCTGAGAATCACCATTTTTGACAATAGCAATACACTTGATAAATTCATGTTCTTCAAGCCAATTAATACATTGCTTGGCTCTGTGGTAGCTAAGACCAATATATTGAGCGACTGAATTTGCTCCCCAATTTGAAAAGGTTTTTGCGCCAGCGCCTCTTTTTATCACTAGATAAGCAGATAGCTCTTCAGCACCGCCTCCTAGCTTTACCATCTCATTAATCAATGTTGGAGAGAAAGTAAAAAAACCTTTTACTTTCGCTTGGGGTTTATCTTCTTTATCCAAGGTTAGCTCCTTGACTATAAATTAAAGTTTTTATTGCTTTGGGTTTTCTGACATAAATTACATTACCCAAATTTGCAATACTAGACGCAAGGAAATGCTGATTTATTTGGACCATTGATTAATCCGTTCAGTACGTTGTGCAATAAAGGTATCAATAGCCTTAACATCCCAAACCGTTATGGAATGACCCAACTTAAATGGCTCTGGAAACTTGCCCTGTCTTACCCACCTCCAGATCGTTGCTGGACTAACAGGCAATAAACCCCTACTGCGCTTAGTTGAGGCTATATCTGAAATTCGTAAAACGCGTAATGACATTAGAGACCTCTCATAAAAATATCGTCTCGCGATTTGCGTTACGAATTTAAGAGGCTATGCTAATGAATTTAGTACGGTTTTACTTCCCGCTTTAATATTGATAATTAGGCGGGATCAGTATCTAACGCTTCAAATTTGATAATAACAACCCCATCATCCCTATATTTATAATAAATATCTTCGATCTCTGATTCACTTAAACTGTATTTTTTTCCAACCAAATAAAAAGCACCATCAGATGTTTTAGATATGGTCTTATTTCTTCCTGATATAACGAGACGTTCAACGTCTGCGGCAATATTGTGATTGCGCTTTATGATCTCTTGGTTTAATGGTTTTCCGCGTCGAATCAATCCAAGAGATTTATTGATATTTTTTTCTTCTCCCGATAAATATTTCTCAAATGCCAAAACAATGATTTCAATGATTGACTCTGGAATTCCCGATGAGGATGACGACAATTCCTTTGCTCTCGCGCAAAACACTCTCAATAACTGCCTAGACCCCTCTAGATCTGGATTTCCTTCAAGTATTAAGGAGGCGTAATGCTTAAGCGATCCAACAGATGGAATCTCAAAATCCTCATCGATATCATCTTGCGACATAATTACACCTTCCAATTAAATATTCATAAACACTAAAAGTGTCTTAACACCTCAATTTATAAAAATCGCTATTTATAATTCTTAAGTTTTTTTTTTTTTTTTTTCAAG
>JAIXOW010000112.1 GCA_027486615.1 Oxalobacteraceae bacterium
AATCAAATGGTTTATTAATTTTTTTTTTTTTTTTGTAAAGTAAAAATTCTTCTCTTACTTCATAAACTGAAACTGAATAAAATTCAGATTTGGAATACAACAATTTAAGAAAATCAAAACTTTCACTATCGCTAAAATCATATTTTATATTTTGGGGTTTTCTAAAACTTGATTTATTGCAATAGATTTCAGTTTCTTCTAAAACTGAGCAATTATTTCTATCCCAATTATTTATTGATTTAGCAAATCCAAATCCATGTACCTTAATGCGAATATTTTCATTTGATAGTCGTTTTTCGCCGTAATTGGTTGTATAAGATTTGTCGGGATTTTTTTCCACTGAAAATAATTTATCACTATGAGTATATCCAATGCACGTAAAATAATATTCTCTAAAATAAAAAAATTCAATTATCAAAATTGCAGATAAAATGAATATCAGAGAAATTAAAATTAGATTCAATTTTTTATTTTTAAAAATATTTTTAATATTCATTTTTTTAGAGATTTAAAATTAAATTATTTCATAACCAATTATCAAGAACAGTTTTAATGTAATCCTTTGGTAGCATATGTCCTGCGTTTGGAACAATCGAAACAGGAATATTCAACGAAAGACCTAGTTTAGAGACATTGTTTGGATTACTCTGCCAATCAAGTTCTCCAACATGAATTTGACAATTAACTGGTATTGGATAAACCTGCTTATCAATCATCTCAGACAAGACATAGGGTCTTGGAGGACTAAAAATTCTTAGACTATCTTCATCATCGAAATCACCAATAATCGGAGATAGTAACAAGACTTTCCCGATGTACGGTTCCATAGATGCTTGCGCATGAAGAAACAAATATGCTCCAAATGAATTAGCAATTACACGAGAGTCTGTCGACCAAAAGTGTTGCTGAAGATCAATAGATACTTGTTCAATTTGTTCTTGAAAACTTAAATTCTTAAAATCACCAATTAACTCTTGACCAGCAATAGTCAGTCCTCGTTGAATTAGTTCTTCACCTAATCCTTTAGTAAGTTGACCACCCATTCCAGTCAAGTAATAGATTGAAGAATTCATAAAGAAATACGATTAAATATCATTTTTCAATTCAGAAGTAACTTGAATTTCAGATTTAAGATAATTTATCTGATCTAATTTCATGAGGATAGAAGAAAGAACTATATACATAAAAAAAACTGTACCAATTCCTGGAATTACAGTTAAAAATACATATAACCATTTATTAGCATTAGTTTTTTGAGCAATTTTATAAGTAAAAATTGATAAAATTAAATTCAAAATTGTTATTGGTAAAAAACTCATTCTTATCTCCAAATTGTTAAATAAAATTATCTTAATAAAATATCTCTAACACCCATCTTAGAAAATTGAAGACCCTTCGAAAGTTCTAACCACGATTTAATATCTCTAAGACTTGCACTTGATGACTTCAAAGAACGCATTTCAGAAATAATGTTTTGTTCTGTTTGATTGGGAACTTTCATTCCATCAACTATATCGTAACCGAATGCTCGTCTTCCACCCACAAATTTGCCTTGTGCCTTCTGCATCTGTTTGACTTCACGAATACGAGTCGCAATACGCTCCCGTTCAAAAGAGGCAAAACTAGACATAACGGCAAATACAATCGCACCTACACCGTTTCCAGTGACTTCCCCGCCCAAGTCGAGAAAGTGAACGCAAATACCTCGTTCTTTGAGATCGTGAAGTGTATTAAAGGCATTCCTTACGTTCCTGAACGCACGATCTAATTTTGTAAAGATTAGAATATCACCTGTTTTCAAATTAGAAATAAGTCTCTTCCCCTCAGAACGTTCTTCGAATTCAGTTCCACCACTGACCCCTGCTTCTACATAGATATTCTCTAGATCGACCGTCCAACCTTTGGAAATTGCGTAGGAATTGATTTGTTTTGACTGAGTTTCGAGAGATTCGCCATCTACCTGCGCTATGGACGAAACCCGAACATACCCATAAACTGATGCCATATACCAATGCCTCCAGAATTAAGAACAATGGATTTGGAGGTTACTGAACTAGGTCAATTTGGCAAGCACGTGTTTGAAAACTTTACAGGGTGTAAAGATACCTTTATCAATATTTTCGGAATAACCTTTTAGATATGAAACTATATCAAGTCTTTTTTTTAGTAATTCTTCAGTTAATTACTGAACCAGTGAATGCAGCAACAAATGAAATAGATAAATTTTTTAAATATATCCCTGTTTCTAAATTATTTTTAGATTGCTCCTTAAATGGAGAGACAATATCTAAAAAATATACAGAAAAATTTAATGATCGTATTAGTGTTGAAATTGAAAGCGAATACGTCATTTATATACCTCTTGATAAAAAAACTCTTCATCATAAAATTTATGTTACCGGAGGTAATAGTATTTGGGATGTATTAGTGAGAGGTGTTAATGGAGAAGATTCAAAATCAGGATCATTTATCAAAATTGATGATAATGAATATTAAAAAAAAAAAAAAAAAGATGGAGAGATTTTTACAGTAAGTATTAACAGACATACTGGAATAATTCGATATTCATTAACTAATTTATCAAGCAAAATAGATATCAATGCAAATGGTAAGTGCGAAAAGATTACACAAAAGAAATTTTGATAAATTGAAATTCAAAAAATCTATATTTTTTAAATGAATA
Organism: Oxalobacteraceae bacterium; assembly: GCA_027486615.1. Taxonomy (GTDB): domain Bacteria; phylum Pseudomonadota; class Gammaproteobacteria; order Burkholderiales; family Burkholderiaceae_D; genus Pernthalerella. The sequence continues at coordinate 2,684 of JAIXOW010000112.1, forward strand.
ATATAACTTTTAATTTATTAAAATTTCTTATTCTTATTTTTTCACAAGAAATTAGAGGAATTTAATTCAGAGTTTGTCGGAGATTTTATGAAAAAAATAATTTATTTTATTTTTATATTTACATCGTCTTATGCTTGGGCAGGTTGGGAAATTTTTAATATGAATGAATCAGAAGGTAGCAATCTAGTTTTTTTATATGATTCATCAACTATTAAAAAAAATGGGGAAGTTGTTAAGGTATGGACTATGTTCAATAGTGATCATCCGAAAACAACCACTACCGGTAAAAAATATTCATCTGCACTTTCTCTAAAAATATATAACTGCAAAGAAGTTAAAACTGAGATTCTGCACTTAGTTTTTTATTCAGGACTAGATGGAACTGGTAACTCTGTTCAATCCCATGATTGGGATGAAAGTGAAATAAAAATGAAACATTTTGTTCCAAATTCTATAGACGATAGTTTATACAAAATTGTTTGTAAAAATAAATAACCCGCACAAGGCGGGTTTATTTTTATGCGGTTACTTCAGTAGAAATTAAATCACTACTAGATTCATTTTTGAACCGTTTACTCTTTCTGGGTGCTTTGAAAGAACGTTCTTGTTTTGATTGTCTGACAGATAGTGCAATCTGTATATGTTCGAGAGATAAATTATTGTCCCTTGCAATAGATGCAATTTGACTTAATGCTTCACTATGAGTTTGTTGGATCTGTTCTATCTCTTGCTTTCTTAGTGATCGAATCAGTTTATGGAGTTGAGACAAAGAAGAACTATTTTCATTCATTTTTTTACCTCCTAGCAAATAAAAGGAGGTTGGATGGTATGAATTAGGAAGGAAAAGGCAAGTTTTTTTCTCCCTTTTTCATTTGATATTAAATATTAATTTGCAATATGACTATTAAAAAATCTATTCTTATTTCACATCCTTTAATTGCGAATGATTGGGATAACGAGAAAAATAAAGAAATTGATATCAATACAATTAGTTCAAGAGATTCTATTCAAGTATGGTGGACTTGCGTAAAAGGTCATTCCTATTTTGTATCGCCTTTTACAAGAATTAGAACTAATGGTTGCAAATATTGTAGTAAAGAAAGTGCAGGAACTAAGAATTTATTAGAAAAAAGACTACTAAGTGGAAATTCCAAGCGATTTTCAGATGTTGCGTCAGAGGAAATAATTTCACAGTGGGTAAAAGATCTAAATAAATATGAACCTAATGAAGTTACTTCTCATAGCAAAATAAAGATTACATGGAAGTGCGATAAAGGACATATATGGCAAGGCACTCCAAGTTCAAGAATTACTGGCAGAGGATGTCCTGAGTGCTATAAAGAAAATCGTACTGACATCTTATTAAAAGGGTTATTGAAACGTGCAGGTCAATCTTTATTCGAAAAATATCCATATCTAGAAAGTGAATGGGATTTTGAAAAAAACATAAGGAATCCAAGTGATCTAACACCAAATAGTAACTATAAAGTATTTTGGAAATGTAAATTCAATCATTCGTGGGAAGCAACTATCTCCAATAGAACTGGAAATGGTAGTAGTTGTCCAGAATGTAGTGGAAGTGGCACATCAAAGATTGAAATTTATATTTTGTGTGAACTAAGAAAATTATTTAAAACTGTAAATTGGCGTAAAAAAATTGATTCTTTTGAGGTCGATATTTTCATGCCTGAATATTCAATAGGTATAGAAATTGATGGTGAGTACTGGCATAGAAATAAATTAGAAAAAGATCTTAAAAAATCCATCTATCTTAAATCCAAAGGAATAAAACTTATCAGAGTCAGATCGGATTATTTAACCGGAACTGACGACCATATAATCTTAATGAATGGATCTTTTAATATAGATCAATTTCAAAATATAACTACTGAAATTATTGAATATCTTAAAACGTATATCAATTCTGATGAATTAATTAACTACTGCAAAAATAATCAACAACTTGCAAGAATTGAATATCAAGAAATGATTGCAAGACTTCCTGCGCCACCAGAAAGTGAAAGTCTAGCAGCAGTTTTTCCTAATGTTGCAGGTGAGTGGGATTACAAAAAAAATTACCCCTTAACACCTGATCTCTTCACTCCTAAAAGTGATCAAAAATTCTGGTGGTCATGCTTGCATAATCATTCATGGCAAGCGAGTATTAAAAATAGAACTTTGCGTGGATCAAATTGTCCCGATTGTTCTGCAAAGAATCAAAGTGAATCTCTTAAACAAATTCATATTAACCGTTTAGGGTCGATTCAAGAGAAGTATCCAGAAATCTTACCGTTTTGGGATTTCGACAATAATACTGAAAGTCCTGATAAATTAAGTGCTAATCCATCTATTTCTTTTTTTTGGAAATGTGATCAAAACCATATTTTTAAAAGAACTTTGATAAATATGGTCATAGATCAAACCTGTAACAAGTGCAATTCAATTTTATATACACACCCTGAAATCGCAAAAGAATTTGATCAATTTAAAAACAATGATATTGACATTCTTGATATTACTAAAGGTAGTGGCATTAGATTGATATGGAAATGTTCTAATGGGCACTTTTGGAAATCATCAGTTGTTTCAAGACTTCACGATAATAAGAAATGTAATACGTGCATGAGTTTAGGTTTTCGATTTCCAAATCTATTAAATGAGTGGAATTACGATAAGAATTCTAATTTAGATCCTTTTCAGATTCATGCAGGTACAAAACAAAAAGCATGGTGGAAATGTGAATTAGGACATGAATGGTGTGCAAGCATTGGCGATAGAACTGGGAAAAATAAATCAAATTGTCCGTCGTGCGGAAGAAAAATTTCTGCTGAAAAGACTCGTCTTGCTAAACTTAGAAAATCTGGCACTTTTAAAGATCATTTCCCTGATCTGGCAAAAAAATGGAATTACGAATTAAATGAAAATCTAACACCTAGCGATCTTTCGTCAAGTAGTCATATTCTTGTTTGGTGGACTTGTGATTGCGGGAATACATTCAAACAATCCCCAAATTATTTGGTTACTTTGCATAGAAGAGGCAGTTCTTATGGATGTACAAAGTGTTCTAAATAATAAGTCAATCATATTTCTCTGAATTTAAGTTCCTTAAATTACTAAATACATTGTGTAGTAGTAAACGAACTATTACGGAATGTCTTAATAACTAGTTACTAGTTATTTTCTAATTTAAGGAATATAAGTGCATAAAAATTCATCTACCTTAATTCTAGATAAAGAATTACATCTACGAATTCCTAGAGATTTTGAGAACAATCTCTCTCGTATTGCTGCTGAATACAATCTGAAAAAATCAACTTTTTGTCGAATGATCTTGATGCGAGAGTTGAATAATTACGATCGTTCTAGACTCTTTGCTTGATTCTTCGTCAATTTTTCTCATCAAATCCCACTCTTCTCCGTCGAGGAGTGGGATTGATTTTAATTCTTCTAATTCATTTTTCGAGTCAAAAATAGAATTATTCATTTTCTTAGGTAGTAATTATGAGTACAAATAAAGTTTTAGATTTCTTTGATAAACATGCATCTTTAGTTCTGGATTTAGATCCGATTGAATTTCAGGATTCAGTCGATGAAAAATCAATTAAATTACTTAAAAACGAGCAAAGTATTACTGAGTTTGTGAATCAACTATCTCGTCGAGTTATGCCTCAAAGTAATGGTAAAGTCTTTTTAGCAGTCTTTGAAATGGATAATTTAATTGATTCTTGCGGAGTGATTGAGTAGGGCAAAAAGGTCGGAAAATGATTAAATATTTAGCAACTCTCACTATACTACAGACTTTACTACTTATTTAATAAAGTCAATTAAATCAATAAAT
>JAIXOW010000285.1 GCA_027486615.1 Oxalobacteraceae bacterium
AATACGTATTAGTTGTAGCATGTTCTCATGTTAAGTACTTAATATGTATTAGTTGTAGCATGTTCTCATGTTAAGTACTTTATTTCAAGATCAAGAATCGTAACGTAAGTTATTTCAAGATCAAGAATCTTTTTAGTCAGAAAGATTGTTAAGAACAATTTTTGTTTATATTTATAGAATTACACTTACGTTTATAAAATTGTTGAAAAGATTCTTGATCTTGATATTGAAATAAAGTACTTAAAGATTCTTGATCTTAAAATTAAGTAATTAATATGTATTAGTTGTAGCATGTTCTCATGTTAAGCACTTTATTTTTATCAAAAAATTTCAAAAATTTTTGAAAAGACATACTTTTCCGCTTTCAAATAAATCAATCTTTTTATAAAGTTACTCAGAAAGATTAGTATTGTTTATAAAATTGTTGAAAAGATTCTTGATACTGAAAAAAAGTGCTTAGAGATTCTTGATCTTGAAATAAAGTACTTATGTAATGATTCTTGATCTTAAAATTAAGTACTTAATATGTGTTAGTGAACGTTAGTTGTAGCACTAGCATGTTCTCATGTTAAGTACTTTATTTCAAGATCAAGAATCGTTACATAAGTTATTTCAAGATCAAGATCAAGAATCTTTAAGCACTTTATTTCAATATCAAGAATCTTTTCAACAATTTTATAAACGTTAATGTAATTCTATGAACAAAAATTGTTCTTTACAATCTTTCTGAGTAACTTTATAAAAAGATTGTTTTATTTGAAAGCAGTAAAAGTATGCCTTTCAATAGTTTTTTGTAATTTTTCAGAATTACAACAGTTCTTATGTAATTCTTACTACTTAAACTTGAAAGTGTAATGTAATTACAACAGTCTCAGTAGTTTACGTTATGTTAGTTGTAGCATGGCATGTTCTCATGTTAAGTACTTTATTTCAAGATCATGAATCTTTAAGTACTTTATTTCAATATCAAGAATCTTTTCAAGATGTAATGTAATTGCAGTCTCAGTAGTTTACGTTTTCTAAAACGTAAAATGTGTATGTATTAGTTGTAGCATGTTCTCATGTTAAGTACTTTATTTCAAGATCAAGAATCTTTTCAACAATTTTATAAACGTTAGTGTAATTCTATAAACAAAAATTGAAAGATTGTTTTATTTGAAAGTGGAAAAAGTATGTCTTTCAAAAGTTTTTGTAATTTTTCAGAATTATAATAGTTCTCATGTACTTCTTATTCTTATTACTTGAAAGTGTAATGTAAGTACAGTCTCAATAGTTTACTTTTTCTAAAACGTAAAATGCATACAAGAATCATTACTTCCCATTACAACAATATTTTTCTAGATAATTTTTCTATTTTAAACGTGAATGTTGTGTTCGAATTAAGCACTTTCTTTCAATAATCTCTTTTCTCAATCACAATAGTTATACGTTTACGTTTTCTAAACAAAATGTATATGTATCAAGAATCGTTACTTCCGATTCCGGCGATATTTTTCTAGATAATTTTATATTTTAAACGTGAACTATGTATTAGTATTAGTTGTAGTATGTTCTCATGTTAAGCGCTATCTACATTTATCTTCAGAAAACGTAAACGTAGTTATTGAGATTGTGAAAAAAATATTAATGAAAGAAAGTACTTAATTCCAGCGCTACGTTATTAAGTTAAAAGAAATGAATTGTATACCTGCATTTATATTCAAAAACTCCAGCTTCAGCCTCCGATAGAAAAACTGTTATCTTCTCGAATAAAGTTGTTTGAAATGATGACGTTGACGTTGGTATTAAGCAGCAGAAGTTGTAGAATCAGTGTTAGAATACCGAACATCAAGTATGTGTAAGACGAGGACCACGAGAACGAGAACGAGACAAAACAACGCCAACAACTAAAAATTAAGAGATATTAAAAATTAGATTATAAAATATGAACATGAATTTAGTTAGGGTTGTACATTTGAAAAAAGAAGTATTAACATTTACAGGCTTTATGTTTGAGATCATGATCATGATTATACTGTTTGAGATCATGATCATGATTATACTTATACTTACATTCATAATCACGGTTATATCTTGACCAAGATTGTTCGAGCCGATGACCGTAAACGTCCATAAATGAAGAAGTAACGTAGAAGAAACGTCAAGGCGAGAATAATAATGTAACGTAGTTTCTTCATGATCTGAAATTAACAAACAAGAGATTGTGATTATGATAATCAATATTTAATCTGTAAGCATTATGACTTTAGATAATGAAATATACTTGTAATTAACTCGGCTAACCTAATCAATTCTGTTTGCTGCCGCTGTGAAGTTGAAGGATGGAATGCTTGACGATTCGTTATCGTTAGAGTTGTAGTAGAAAGGATGTCCTGACCCAAGATCGATTCGTGTGATTTGCTGACCGTATCCCGTAAACATGAGAACAATGAACAGAATTGTCATCACAATAACGGTGACGAGACCAGGCTTCTTCATTAGCTGTAATTGAAAGTAAAAACTTTGATTATTCTAAAAGAAGTGAAGAGCTATATTTAGTGCTAGAACATTAGATGTAGATGTAGATGTAGATGTAAGTGTAAGTTGTAAGTGTAACTTTTTACATTTACAGTATCTCTATCAACACCCGCATTTATTTTTTATAAATACACACATCCTCAATTAGGAATATACAAAATACTTTCACTTTCTTTTTGAAATATTACGTACTTCTCCCTCATTCATTCAAAAGATATTAATCTGCAAAAAACTTTAACTTTTAGTCTAGAAAGTAACTCATGAAAAAACTCTAACTCTAACTCTAAGCCGGGAATAATTAAAGTTATACTACTTACATTTACAAAAATTCTGCGAAAAAGTACTTTTACTTCTACCTTCATTTATCTGGAATAATTAAAATTAAAAAAGTACTAATTCTAGTACTTTCACATTCAACAATTCTGCGAGAAAACTACTAGTACTTATTTTTCGCTTATGGAATAGTTTTAAATATTCAAACTCAAACCCAAGCATGATCATAATATTAACATGAACATCTCAATCTCCCTATGTTATGAAAAAATCAGAAGTAGAAGGAATTACTTTTACAGAAAATTATGATTATGACCAAGTATTATTATTATTATTACTAGGAGTGAACTTCCCTGAAAGTTTTCACTTTTAGGTTTAAGTAGGGCTCACACTTTCACTTGGAAAGTTACTCTCACTTGGAAAATTACTATCACTCTAACTCTAACTAAGAAATAAATAAAGAACATTATCTTTATCTTAGTTTTCTCAAAAAAATATAATGCACGGTCATTTCATTCTTCAAACGAAGTATTAGTATCTAATTTTTCATGTTCATGTTCATGTTCATGTTAAAACAGAAAAAATAATACTTACGCTTAAACTTGGTGTGTTAGGGTTGGATGATGATGATGATGATGATGCGTGTAACGGTCTTGACTCAACCTCTAGTTGTTCGAATTCAATTTCTGCAATAGATTCAGGTTCATTTTCAGATTCTGATGAGGATGAGGACGAACGAACTAGGATGAGGGCCGTCTCAGACTTTTCCATAAACTGGAATTAGAGGGAAAATAATAAAAATAAAGATCCTGAATAGTATAATGACTAGATGAGACTTTAACAAAATAACAGTACTTGCACTTTTTTCTAATTATGATTATACTTACGTTTACGTTTATTAGACAGTAATAAGTAGTTATTAGTGATGATTGTTAGGGCCACAGTCACGTAATTGATGAGTTTGATGCTAATCTGAATCTGTACTGGAGTCTGTCATGACACGAGTTACATTTGCCGGTGCTGGTGCTGATGAATTGAAGAGAAGTCAGAAGTTATATTAGATTAGCGAGATAATAACACGTCGAGGTTTTACTTCAGTTTTGATAGAAGCGAAACCGGTTTAGATATACCTTCTTGTCTAGAATGATGTTTCAGGGGTAAGAGCAGTATGGGGTTGTTATACCCTTCAACTTTTACTTTTTATTTTTAGATAGATAAAGATATTCTAATGATCCGGAAAAAAATTGACACTAAATAGAATTTTGTTATTACCATATTTGTGTTGAATTTTTATTTATATTTATCATCTATTTTCTTCTCTCAGTTGTTAGCGTTATCCTTAGCAATATCTCCTTCCCATTTACAGTTCCTGTCATTTCCACCCCAACATTATCTTTATAAATATGATTTTTAACAAAAATATTAATATTTTTACAAAAATATATATGTGTCAAGTATGAGATCTGAACCCTTGACTTATAAAAGTTTATTGTAATTAAATGACGGTGTAAAATCATTTGCCAAGTGCGGGATTCGAACCCGCGCACACTAAGGTGTACCAGAGCTTAAATCTGGCGCCTTAGACCACTCGGCCAACTTGGCTTACTAATGTTATAGCTCCCCAAGAGTAAAAATATTTTAGAAAAATTTGGAATTGTCAATGAAATAATTTTATTATTCAGATTCAGAATTTAGCAGAATCTCTGTTAAAACGGTTTTTCTTGACTTGAGTCTTCGTTCGTCTAGCTTTCACCTCTTTGCCTTCAACATCAGTAAATTTTGAAAATTTTCATAAATTTAATTTTCTACCTTCGTGGATTTTATTTTCATGATCAAGTATTTGTTCTACCCAATTTAAAAAATTAATTAAGTGTAAAGTTTGAAGTAGGAAATACCAATCCTTTCAAAACATGAGAAAATACTCGAAGAAAAAATTCAACCAAAAGGTAAGGACAAGGAGATATAAACATTTTCATTTTATTTTAAAAAATATTCCATTATATTCTATAATGATCAGGATCAGATTATGAAACTGAGAATTCAAATTCTACGAATTAAAAAATTTATTACAAATTTTCAGGGAAAATTAAAGAATTGTAATTGTTACTTGCAGATGCAGATTGAAATTTTTTTTCCTAATCTTGGTGTTAATTACAATAATTTTTTACATTCAAATTCCAAAACAATTCTCTCTCCATTGAGTTTCGCTAGTTCTTCTCTTTTTTCTTTTAATTTTTTTTTCAATTCAGATTCAGACGAATATTTCATGTTTTGGATTAAAAAAACCATGTTAACATCAAGATCAAATAATTTTCCTTTAATAGAATTAAGTTCTTGAAGAAAAGTTTCAGTCGGAACGTTTTTTTTAGCCAAGACTTTTAACATATCTGAAATAATATCTAGTTTTCGATCAACAGTCATTAATTTTTGTCCAAAAAAGTATCCGTCTGCGAAAGATACTATATTATATGTTGTCATGTTGACAGTATTATAGGTAGTGTGTATCTTCCTCACCCGTGAGTTTCTAATGAGACTGTTAATGCTCACGCTAACGCTCACACCAGATTTAACTTTAACCCTTCCAATGAGTAATAGTAATTGATGCTTTCGACCGCGTCCTGTCCTGTAGTCTCTATTCTCAATCTCAAGCTCAAGGAGGGTGTGTAGGAATCAAGAAAAAGAAAGAGAAAGCTTAAGATATAGAGCATTCGCGTGCGAAAATTCCTCTTCTTCCTTGAGAGGGTGGCAAAACAACACCCTTTGTCTTCTCTTTATTCAATTGTCATTCAAAAGTCTTTCTGAAATATTCTCAAACTCAAGAAGATTTTGACAAAGAATATATTGGTGTTGATATTGATAGTTCTTTTTAAAATTTTTTTGGAGATAATCTCTGTTTCTGAAACTGAAAGATAAAAATGACAATGACTTCGACTTCTATCGCATCTGAGTCCGAGAGCTTTTCCGAGTATGAAAATATCAATATCAATATCAAGTGTGAAATATCTTCTGAGAATTGTCAAAGTCAAAAAAGCAAAAGGTAGTTCCTCACCATTACCTGCACCTGCGTTTTCGTTGGCAGGGGAGAAAAAGTTTGAAAAGATGAGAGATGTTAAAGTTAAAGATAGTAAAACTATCCATATTTATATTTCTCTTGTCAAATAAGAGAAGTTTGGAACAATGAAATCTTCTTTCTGAATCTGAATTTTCTCATCATCAGTTGTTTCCGTCAATGACCGGTTAAAATGTTGTTTTTTTATTTTCTTTCAGTTGATGTTGATGTCTTTTGTCTTTGTTTTTGTTGATGTTAATATTTGTTTTATTCTTTTTTGAAGAGTTCCAGATATATTGTCTCACTTTCAGGTTTCCCTGAAAATTTTCATTTTCACTTTTAGGTCTGAATACGAAAACTTAGTAAAAAATTTTTCACTTTCAGGTAATTTCGTAGAAATTTTTTTACTTGTGATCACTTTTTAGGTTAAAATTTTACTCCCGAAATAATAATAATATCATTCAAAATTTATCAAATAATTTGTTTTATTTTTTACTTACTTTTTGAAGGCTTCCAGATAATCTTGTCTCACTTTTAGGTTTCCCTGAACCTGAAAATTTTCACTTTTAGGTCTATCACTTTTAGGTTTTGAAAATTTTTTCACCTTCAGTTAGTTTCGTTGAAATTTTTTTACTTTCAATCACTTTTAGGTTTTGAAAGATTTTTCACTGTCAGTAATTTCGATTCGATTTCGTTGAAAATTTTTTACTTTTGATCGCTTTTAGATTTTGAAAAATTTTCACTTTTCAAAAAATACGAAAATTTACTTTATTTTACACAACGCGTGGCGCTAACAAAAAATTTTTCCATTCACCTCTTTTAAATGAGAAAATACAAATGCAAATGATTCAGGATAAAATAAGAAAGTGCTATTCAAGATTTATTTTAAACTCATCGTTTTTTTAAAAAAATTTAATTTTTAGCCTGAAGGTATTGTTTCCTTTCACTTTCAATTCAATGGTCTAGATACCAAACCAAATTTTAATAATAAAATAACACAACTGAGAGAAAAAATTGAAATAATAACATCAACATCATTCAAAATTTATCAAATAATTTGTTTTATTTTCACTTACTTTTTTGAAGACTTCCCTGAAAATTTTCACTTTCAAGAAGAATACCCACTTTTAGGTATGGAAAAACTTAGTGAAAATTTCTCACCTTCACCTTCAGATACAGAAGAAAATTTTTTACTTTTTCCACTTTTAGGTCTGTTTTTTCACTTTTAGGTTAAAATTTTACTTCATCTTTCGTTGAAAATTTTTTACTTTCACACTTTTAGGTTTTGGAAATTTTCCCTTTCAAGAAAATACGAAAACTTAGAGAAAAATTTTTCACTTTCAAGATAATTTCGTTGAAAAATTTTTTACTTTAAAGT
>JAIXOW010000284.1 GCA_027486615.1 Oxalobacteraceae bacterium
CCCAATCTTTAGGCGTATCAACCGGCATCAAACGTGCAAGTCGTTCAGCAGAGGCTGCACCATCAATAGCAACTGACTTATCCAACCCTGCTAATAATTGATCGGCTTTGTCAGGCGAGTTACAGATTAAAACCATATCGCAACCAGCTTTAAGAGCAGCATGCGCTCCTTGCACGACATTGCCTGCAACACTCGCTCCTTCCATCGATAAATCATCACTGAAAATCACACCTTCAAAGCCGATTTGTTTGCGCAGGTGGTTGAGCCATTTTTTTGAAAATCCTGCAGGATCAGAATCAAATTCTGGATAAATCAAATGCGCAGGCATGACGGCTGTCAGACTCATGCCTAACCAATCATAAGGCGCAGCATCTTCTTTCAGAATATCAGCAGTCTGTCGTTCATCAACAGGAATTTCAGTATGTGAATCCGCTTTCACAAAGCCATGCCCAGGAAAATGTTTACCGCAATTCGCCATACCCGCTAACATCAAACCATGATTCACGTTCTTAGCTAACATGGTCACAACACGTGGGTCACGATGAAATGCACGATCACCAATCACACCAGATTCACCATAATCTAAATCTAATACAGGCGTGAAAGATAAATCCACACCACAAGCGCGCAATTCAGCTGCAAGCACATAACCTAGGTCGGTCGCTGCTTTACATGAAGCGAGTACATCTCTATCCCATAACTCGCCTAACAAACGCATAGCAGGCAAACGCGTAAAGCCATCACTACGAAAACGTTGTACCCGTCCACCTTCATGATCAACTGCGATCAACACATCAGGACGCTCAGCATGAATCGCATCGCATAAGGCAACTAGTTGTGAGCGGCTTTCATAATTACGCGCAAATAAAATCACCCCCCCAGTTAAGGGATGACGTATGCGACGTAAATCATGTTCATTTAATTGCAGACCCTCTACATCCAGCATCACTGGCATAAGCGCATGGCTAGCTGATTTATTTTTATTCATATCTTCTCCACAACTACAAAGGCAACCGCATAATCAACTTCATCGGTGATGGTGACATGCGCACTCAAACCATGTTGACGCATAAATTCTGTTAAAGCACCACTGGTCACCACGATAGGTTTACCACTCGGTGCATTTAAGACTTGCATAGAACGCCACGTCATAGGCATACGCATGCCCAATCCTATCGCTTTAGAAAACGCTTCTTTGGCCGCAAAGCGCGTAGCAAGAAAACGTAATCCACGTGCTTCTACTTTGGCTTTACGACGATGATATTTTTCTAATTCTTGCGGGCCTAATATTTTTTCTGCAAAACGTTCACCACGACGTTGAAGAGCTTGCTCAAGTCGGTTGATTTGCAAAATATCCGTGCCTATCCCAAAAATCATGCACGAGCATCCTTAGCGCTTGCATCACCTCTGGCTTTGATCATTAAGGCTTTCATTTCGCGCACTGCATTTTCCCAACCTACAAAGACAGCATGCGCGACGATAGCGTGACCAATATTGAGTTCAGTGATGTCAGGCAGCGCTGCAATCGCTTGCACATTTTGATAATGCAAGCCATGCCCTGCATTGACTTTCAAGCCTAACTTAATACCAACTTTCACTGCTTCACGAATACGTTGATATTCTTTTTTTTTTTTTTTTTAATCATGCGCATCAGCATAACGACCAGTATGAAGCTCAATCACAGGTGCACCTGCTTCTGCAGCAGCAGCAATTTGCTCTTTATCTGCATCGATAAACAATGAAACACGAATATTATGTTGTGCTAATTGTTTTACCGCTGCCTGCACTTCATTAAAAAATCGTCGCACATCCAATCCACCTTCGGTGGTGACTTCATTACGTCGCTCTGGCACTAAACACACATCATGCGGCAAGATACGACAAGCAAAGTCCAGCATTTCAGACGTCACTGCAGATTCTAAATTCATGCGTGTGGTGATTTGCGGGCGTATCGCTTCAACATCGGCATCACGTATATGGCGACGGTCTTCACGTAAATGTAAGGTAATCGCATCGGCACCAGCGCGTTCTGCTAGTAATGCCGCTTGCAATGGATCGGGATACACCGTCCCCCTTGCATTCCGCAAGGTGGCGACATGATCAATATTGACACCCAGATCTAAGCTGGTGTGGTGGGGTTGAAGAAAGCTCATAGTAGAAAATTATAACTAAAGATAGATTAAGCTGTTTTATAGCTGTAATAAGTCGATTAAGATTTGACGCGTGTTGAGAGGTGTGCCGCCCAGATGATGCGCTAATAAATGCCGCATTAAAAATTTGCTTTGGGTTTGAGTTTGACTATCTTGATAATCCTCCGATGCCATATCAAGCAGAGTTTTACCAGACACCACCGGCACATTGTCACTGGCCCAAGCTTCTCTAGCGCCTCGCTCAGGATCAAACACATACAGTAAATCAGGCTGCACTTCTTGTTTCGCACTTGTGCAATAGGTCAGGCTACCAATGACACCCGTTTCTTTTAACAAAGCCAGTTCAAACTTACGCAACACGATAGCTGGTGCTTCTTCATGTGCCAATTGATTGAGTGCAGAGACATAATGATCAAATAAGACTGGATGCGCATCATCCCGCGCCAATAATTTGACGAGTAACTCATTTAAATAAAATCCACACAAGAGTGCAGAACGCTCTAGCGGCAATAAACCACCTACCCACTCGGCACCTATCAAGGTACGCACTTCTGATTTACCACTCCAACTCAATTGCAAGGGCTGAAAGGTTTGTAAAACACCACGCAGTTTTGAATGCGGACGTTTGGCTCCTTTTGCAATCAAAGCAACACGACCATGCTCACGTGAGAACACATTCACAATCAAACTGGTTTCTTTATAGGGATAGCTATGCAATACAAAACCAGGCTGACCAATCACACGATGTTCGCGCTCTTGCGGGCGGCTTTGCACCATGGGCTTAATCGAAGCAACGCGTTTTTTACTTGTAGTTGAGGTTGCAGGTACTACAGACGTAGTTTGCACAACTACTGGCTCAGCGCTTAGCTCGCTGTCATCTAGAGGAATGGCACGCTTATTCGTAGCCATAAGCACGTAATCCTGCTTCGTTATCTGCCCAACCAGATTTGACCTTGACCCAAATTTCTAAATACACAGGACCACCAAACAGCTTTTCCATATCTAAGCGCGCAGTCGTAGAAATTTCTTTGAGTCGTGCGCCTTTGTTACCGATCACCATCGCTTTATGCATGTCACGCTCAACTAAGATGGCAGCGAATATTCTTCTTAACTGTCCTTCTTGTTCAAATTTTTCTAACACGACAGTGCTGGTATAAGGCAGCTCATCGCCCACATAACGAAATACTTTTTCACGCACGATTTCAGTTGCTAGAAATTTTTCACTGCGGTCAGTGATATCGTCTTCACTAAAGATAGACGCGTTGTTGGGCAAATAAGTTCGAATCTCTGCTTCTAGTTGATCGAGCTGAAAACCCTGACGTGCAGATACCGGCACGATGGCAGCAAAATCTCTTTCTGCCGCCACCTTTTGCGCAAACGGCATGAGCAAGGCTTTGTCTTTGATTTTATCGGCTTTATTAATCACTAAAATAACCGGCACACCTTTGGGTATTTGTTCTAATACTTGCTGATCTGCTGTGTCAAATGATCCTGCTTCAACTATAAACAGCACTACATCGCAAGACACTAAGGTATTACTCACCGTGCGATTTAATGTTTTATTTAATGCATTGTTATGACGTGTTTGAAAACCAGGTGTATCAATGTAAATGAATTGCGCATTGTCACGTGTTTGTATGCCAGTGATGCGATGTCGAGTAGTTTGTGCTTTACGTGAGGTGATACTGATTTTTGCGCCTATGAGTTTATTCATTAGCGTGGATTTACCTACATTCGGTCTTCCAACGATGGCGATATATCCGCATCGAAAATCTTCAGTGACCGTGGTTTGTGTCATGCTTATTTACTTTGACCAGTGCCTGCTGAGGGAACGTCTACTTCATTTGCTTTTAATAGATCAGGTTGATTTTCATCATCCGTATTCGATTGAAGTTGCTGCGTGTCCGAAGCATGTTCTTCATTCTCATGCGTTGCATGTGGTTG
This sequence comes from Oxalobacteraceae bacterium, assembly GCA_027486615.1. Lineage (GTDB taxonomy): Bacteria > Pseudomonadota > Gammaproteobacteria > Burkholderiales > Burkholderiaceae_D > Pernthalerella. Next base: position 4,095 of record JAIXOW010000284.1, read on the forward strand.
ATTATCTGAATCAGATTTTTTACTTTGTCCTTTAGTCGTCTTACTCGACTTGGTGATATCCATGTGTGAAACTGGCGCATCCGGTTGTATGGTAGCGATACCGGCTAGTTTTAACTGTGTGGTGCGTGGCTTATTCTTTTTCGCAGCAGTGGGCGCTTTAGCTAATGCTATTTTTACTGCTTCTAGCGCTGATTTAGCAGCCGCTTGTTCTCCGGCACGACGACTACCACCTGTTCCAAAAACTTGAATATCTAGCTTAGGTACTAAGCATTCGACTTCGAATTCTTGATTATGTGCAGCGCCATGAGTTGCGACTACATTGTATTGCGGTAGTGCGATTTTTTTACCTTGTAAAAATTCTTGTAACAAGGTCTTCGCATCTTTACCCAAGGTTTTAGGATCGACAGTATCTAAGATAGGAATATACATAGCGCTAATCACGCTACTTGCTGCATCAAAACCTGAGTCAAGAAAAATCGCGCCGAATAAAGCTTCTAAGGTATCCGCTAAAATCGATGGCCTGCGAAAGCCACCTGACTTTAATTCGCCTTCACCTAAGCGCAAAAAATTCGAGAGTTCGATTCTCTGCGCAATTTCATATAGGGATTGTTGTTTAACGAGATTCGCGCGCAATCGCGACAAATCACCTTCATCAATTTTTCCATAGCGATCAAACAAAACTGAAGCAACCACACAGTTCAATACAGAGTCACCTAAAAATTCCAGTCTTTCGTTATGCGTACTGCTATGACTACGATGCGTTAAAGCCTGTTGTAACAACACAGGATTTTTGAACGTATGTCCTAAGCGTTCTTGCAGCAGCACGATGTCGATAGAGGATTTCAGGATACTTACTCCGATTTACCCGATTTTTCTGCGTCAGTCGATCCACGATAATCAATCATCAGACTAGCAGGACCTGCAAGCGGGATGTTCGCCAAAGGTATAACTTTTTGATAGCTAAAACTAATCTGCATTGCCGAACCAGTACCTTGTATGACTAAAGATTTTCCATCCAAGGTACTGATATGACTTGCATCAGCAATTTTGTCAAAAGCGACTCTTAATTCTGCCGGTGTTTTAGAAACGACCTTAGCAGCGGCGATGGCTTTCTCTATCGCCCAAAATTCCAGCATAGTAGGAACAATACGTATCGCCAACCAAAAGAAAGATGCAAATACAAATAGCGTACACAACAAACCTATGAGTGACATACCCTTCTGTTGTTTAACAGTTGGTCTCGTCCTCATTTGCTGAGTTGGTGTGTGACTAAGATTACGCATCTGCTTCATCATATTTTGTTTAATCAAAACTACCTATACGTTTGAAATTCCCTAGATTCATCCAAACAAAGAAAGCTTTACCAACAATATTTTTATCAGGCACAAAACCCCAATAGCGTGAGTCCAAACTATTATCACGGTTATCACCCATCATAAAATAATGTCCTTCTGGTACTGTGCAGCTAAAGCCTTCCAAGTTATAAGTGCATAACTCATGCTGAGGAAATGCATCCGGACTAGGCACATAAGAAGGTACGCGATCATCATTCAAAATGCCATGTGCTTTGTTGTTAAGATTCTCACGATAATGGCTGTAATACGTTAATCGCTCTTCATCTAAATATTCAGGCAATTTCTCATAAGTAAGCTCACGACCATTCACCGTCAAACGCTTATTTTTATAGACAATTTTGTCACCCGCCACACCCACTACCCGCTTGATGTAATCCAAGGAGGGATCTTTAGGGAATTTAAACACCATTACATCGCCAGCTTTAGGATTATTAAGATCAATAATTTTTTTATTAATAATTGGTAGTCTTATTCCATAAATGTACTTATTTACTAAAATCAGGTCGCCAATCTGTAAGGTCGGCACCATAGAGCTAGAAGGAATTTTGAACGGCTCAAAGCAAAATGAGCGAAATAAAAATACCGCAGCGATCACAGGAAAAAAGCTACCCGTATACGTTACCCAAGCAGGCTGACGTTCAAAATTTTCTATAATCTCTTTGCGAGCTGAAGGATCCGCCTTCACACCACTCTCTAATAAACGCGCAGTACGCGCATCATATTCAGCTAAGGCTGCATCAAGTGCTTGACGACGACGTGGTGCTAAATAAAAACGATCAATAGACCAGATGATGCCCGTCACTATTGTTAAGCTAAACAGGATTAACGCAAAATTTCCTAATATTGATTGCAGACTCATTTATTTCTCTTCGACTTGTAAGATTGCCAGGAAAGCTTCCTGAGGTATTTCAACTGAACCGACTTGCTTCATACGTTTCTTACCGGCTTTTTGTTTTTCTAACAGCTTACGTTTACGTGAAATATCACCGCCATAACATTTAGCCAAAACATTTTTACGCAAGGCTTTCACATTTTCACGTGAAATAATATTTGAACCAATCGCCGCTTGAATCGCTACATCAAACATCTGACGAGGAATCAATTCACGCATTTTTGCAGCCACTGCGCGACCGCGATATTGAGAATTAGCTCGATGCACAATAATCGCAAGCGCATCGACTTTCTCAGCATTGATCAACATATCTACCTTCACGACATCAGCAGCACGATATTCTTTGAATTCATAATCCATCGATGCATAACCACGCGAGATTGATTTCAATCGATCAAAGAAATCTAGCACCACTTCAGCCATAGGAATTTCATACGTGAGTTGTACTTGCTTACCGTGATAACTCATGTTGATTTGTACACCACGCTTTTGGGTACACAAGGTAATCACTGAACCGACATATTCTTGCGGCATATACAGATTGACGGTGACGATAGGTTCACGCACTTCTTCAATCCGTGAGGGATCTGGCATCTTAGAAGGATTGTCCACCATCAGCATGGTGCCATCACGCATAACCACTTCGTAAATAACTGTAGGCGCAGTAGTAATGAGATCCATACCAAATTCACGCTCTAAACGTTCTTGCACAATTTCCATGTGCAACAAACCTAAGAAGCCACAACGAAATCCAAATCCTAATGCTTGCGAGACTTCAGGCTCGTACATCAACGCAGCATCATTGAGTTTGAGTTTTTCTAATGAATCACGCAAAGCATCATATTGATTCGCTTCCACTGGAAACAAACCTGCAAATACTTGTGGTTGTACTTCTTTAAAACCAGGTAATGCAGCGGGTGCTGGTTTCGCTGCCAAGGTAACGGTGTCACCAACCTTAGCGGCTTTTAATTCTTTAATACCAGAGATAATGAAGCCAACTTGTCCTGCGGAGAGTTGTTCACGTGCGATAGACTTCGGTGTAAAGACACCCACGCTCTCCACTAAATGCTGCGAGCCAGTCGCCATCAAGAGAATTTTTTCTTTGGGCTTGAGCGTGCCATTCATCACACGCACCAACATCACTACACCCACATAATTATCAAACCATGAATCCACTATCAATGCCTGCAAAGGTGCATCGGGATCACCCTTAGGTGCAGGCACTTTTTGGATTAAAGCTTCCAACACATCTTGCACACCCAAACCTGTTTTTGCAGAACAGTGCACTGCATCGGTGGCTTCAATACCTATCACTTCTTCAATTTCTGCAATCGCATTGTCGGGATCAGCAGAAGGCAAATCAATTTTGTTTAATACTGGTACAACTTCCACACCTAAGTCGAGCGCGGTGTAGCAGTTAGCAACCGTTTGCGCCTCTACACCTTGTGAAGCATCGACTACAAGCAATGCACCTTCACAAGCGGATAATGAGCGACTGACTTCATAACTAAAATCCACATGGCCTGGTGTATCAATTAAATTCAGGTTATAGACTTTGCCATCGCGTGCTTTGTAACTCAGCGCTGCAGTTTGCGCTTTAATCGTGATGCCACGTTCACGCTCTAAATCCATAGAGTCGAGAACCTGCGCTTCCATCTCACGATCGGATAAACCACCGCACAGTTGGATGATGCGATCTGCCAAGGTGGATTTGCCATGGTCAATATGCGCGATGATAGAAAAATTACGTATGTTATTCATTCACTAAGTAGACACAAAAAAAGCGCTCTGGGCTGGGGACGTGCCCCAAGCGAGCGCCTTGTTACGGAAACCAGTCAAGTCAGGATTTTACCGGATTTGTAAGCCTCTCAGAGGCTTCTGACAGGCGGGTTGGGCTGGACTTTAGGACTACACAAAAGATCTACAACTCAGGCGGCTAGGAAATTGTCTTTTTGAAAATACAATGCCTTCCAAATGACGGCTCGCGCTCAGCTTACCCCCTATTTTTCAATTCGGGTAAGAAAATCCCGCACCACGGGCAGATCTAAAAAATAATGGCATAACTGCTGTTCTGGTTGACCTAGGCGCTGCCCAACCAAGACAGGTACTAATTCGTCATAG
>JAIXOW010000071.1 GCA_027486615.1 Oxalobacteraceae bacterium
TCGACTTCAACAAGCCGGACCTTTCCGATAACACAGTCGAGTTCAACACCGGAGAACTGTTCAGCAACACGCACAATAAGCCAGCGACATTCACAACGACATGGGCTGATACTCTCAAGGTATCAGACTTCCGGTATGTCAAAAGGGTGACAAGGAGGGAGGCAAAGGTGATCAGCGCGGAATTCTTCAAGGGACAGACCGACAGCGACGGCGAAACATCGGAAGACGATGCTGGTTATGAAGAAGACGGAAATAAATACTTGTCCGATACAGACATTGAGATGAGCGAGGAGAAATTCCGTTAATTGATCAAAAGCCAACAAGTATTGGAACAGTCTGGCATGACTGTTAGGAGGACACGAGAACGAAAGTGATGTGTGATATGTACAAACACGTATGGAAAAGTCTGACATGACTAAATTGTGTTGTATCAAAAATTATGCAACCTGTGTAATTGTATGAAAATATGACAAACATTTTCAATGTTTAAGTAGCCAAAACTTGTCTAACCAATGTACCTATAACTTTTATGTGTTTGGAATAACAAAAAACTAATGTACAATAATGAGGTGCAAACGAACTTTGACATAGCATTTAATCTAACCGTTCAATAATAATTTTCATTTCCAGGTAAGACGCATCATGGCTTCAGCATCTCAAAACCGCTTTACGCTCTTTGTGACAGATCTGGTAAAATTGCCTTGACCAAACTTTTTTATGACACTTAACCAAAAAATCCTGTAAATATTTGACAACTACGAAAGTGTAGGAGAATGGTGTAAATTTTTAGCCTTCTGTTGCTGGTGTCATTATAAGTTCGGGCACATTTATTTTTTCAGAAGAAATACATTTCTGACATTTCTGAACAATCCGACACTGGCACCCTTGCAGTTGCATTGGCAATTGTGTACATCGAAAAGAAACGCAACCTCCTTGCAATGGAGGCATCAACTCCAGGTGAAAATTTTGTCATACACATTGTTTATTTCATTTGGTATCATTTTTGTGATCAAGGTCAATAGGGTAATGATTGATAGGAATTTATTTAATGAACAAGTTAACATTTTTAGAAATAAGAATTTGTATGAAAATATAATTATTTTCCAGCTGAAAAAGCGGACAAAGCAACTGCGCACAAATGGCTCAGGGTCTCAATTTCACCGACGTTTTTATGTACAACTTTTACGCTTCTCCATCCTAGCATACAGTTAAGTCAACTGTATATCTTTTTTGCGTTCGGGATCTGCAAGCTTGAAAAATGTACGTATAGAACGTTGATGAAAAATTGCCCAGGAATGTCTCCGTCACATTTTTGAAAATCCCAAGATTGTCTTCAAGCGCCGTCTGTACACAATCTACGATTCCAGCTCTGCCCAAGAGTATCGCTTCACTAAAGTTGCACAAGAATGCATCCGAGTGGCCACCGAAATCGCACGGGAGGAAAACTTTGACAAGCAAGATTTCTGCGCATTCCTCACCTGGGGCATGCAATGGACATCAGCTAATGAACCTCAATCCCCTGAGGAAATCGAGGTAAGTGAAATTGATAATTTGTAATGCAAACTTAATTTATTACTTCTTCTTCGTACAATGGGATCTCGGTATCGATACTTGTACCATTACCTAGACCCACCCTCCAGCCAGTGTATTGTGTTACAATTAACTATAGCTCAACAATGTAATTTCATTGGGTTTTATTATTGCCTAACTGCAGGATTTCAACCTTGCACGAGCAGCGATTTACAACAAAGCGGAGAAGGTCCTTTTCGAAGTGGACGATGCGTACGATGAAGAGAAAATAAAGCGGCTTTTCCGCCGAGAATTTTTTCTGATTCTCCCAAATTGTAAGTATTTTATGAAAGTAATCATTTGAATTTTGTTATATTTAGAAATTTTATGAGGGATATTTCGCCGCCTCAACCCTGGTGTTGACTGGCCATTGAGTGACCGTGTGGATCAGACTTTTTCCCCCTTTTGTAATTCTGTGACTTGTTTTTAAATTACTGCAAGTTATAATCTAGCAAGTACCTTTTCGGTACATCATGGTATAGAAGTGAAAAAGAGTCGTTAAATTACTTAATTTCTGCTATCGCAATAATTGGTTCAAAGATTAATTAGTTGATGTTAATTACAGACTCGACAGCATCCAGCAGGAGCATGGACCCAGCAAGCATCGTGGACCCAGAAGTATCCCAAAACCGCTTTCTGCTCTTGCTCAGAGATCTGGTAAAATTGAAGTGACCAAACTTTTTTTATGACACTTGACATAAAATCCTGTCAATATTTGTAAACAATGGAAATATTTTCCGCCTTTTGGTGCTGGTGTCATATAAAGTTTCGACAAATCTCAACAGAGGAAAGAAGTCTTAGGGGTGAAACAGCTTCGCTTGGCAAGCCTTGCAGCACAGATTTTCGTCAAGCACAGAGCCGTCCTCCGTACTATGGAACCCGAAACTCTAGGTGAAAATTTTATATGCAACATTCTTTATGGTATTTTGTTTCATATCTTTGATGAAGGTGCAGTGGTGTCACGTTATGCGGAATTCAGGATGACGAGACCCCAAAAACATGTATAATGTACCTCACTTTATTATGTCATGATTGATAGGAATGTAATGAATGAACAACTTTCAATGTATAGGAATAAAATTAAGTAATAAACTTTAATTATTTATTTACCAGACGAATTCGCAACCAGACGGCTGGTGCAGAAATTCATCGAAGACATGCTCCAACATTTCTACGGAAAACCGAAGAGGGTCTTCGAGGCCTATCTGCAGCGACTCCACGATTCCTCGACAGAACAGGAGCATCGCTTCAAGAAAGTATCTGAATACGTAATCAGACTTGGCGAATACATCACAGGGTCGGAAGTGTGTGACCAAACTGACGTCACCGACTACTTGCACTGGGGACTCAATTGGCTGTCAAAGAAATCAGCTGCATCTCTTGAGGAAGTCGACGTAAGTGGAATTGATAATTAGTAATTAATGCTAACTTTTACACTTTATCAGAGCCGTAGTAACAAAAGGGGGTCCCAATTTATGTAAAGCAGGAACCGAGATACTACGTATATTTGGTATTTAGCTTCTTGGATTAGAGATTAACCGGAATTTCAATGTCAATCCAGATGATTTACTGTTAACGAGACCCCACTTTATTGTGTTTCAAATCACTTAACAATTTAATGTCATTGGGTTTTATTGTTTTATACTGCAGGAGAGAACGGCAGCATGCAAAAAGTTGTGCGACAAACTGCAGCAAGCCACATTCAAACTTGAAGAAGAGCTGGATGGGGAAAACATGAAGCGGTTTTTGCGTCGAGAGTATCTTCTGCGGGAGTGATGTCACGACACCTCATGTACTTTCATGTACTCTGTGTATAACGAATAAGTTGGACGTAACCGTTTTTAAGTGGTACAATCCGAAATGATTGGAGCAGGGGAAAAGTAAGAGGCAGGCTTATATGACTGCATAAAAAAATTGTACCTCGCTGTCAATATGTTTCCTGTTGTATGACTAATATTAACTATTTTGTGACTTAAAAGTTCAAATCTAAATTGCAGCAATGTAAAAGTACGAGGCAGGCTTATATGACCGCTTAAAAAAATTGTACCTCACTGTCAATATGTTTCCTGCAACATGACAAATAATAAATATTTTGTGACTTTAAACTTCAAATCTAACGATCGACGAAAGTTGATGTGTAACTAATTCCTAACATTATCTTTCTAGTTATCAACATGTCAGTTGCTGCCACTTTGAAGGACATCCTTGCCACTGTGGTGAAACTGTTATTGCAACTGGAATAATTTAAAATACCAAAAATTACCTTTATCATAAGGTAATGAAAATGAAAATGTATTTTATTATTTCATAGCATTAACAGTTCTTAACTGTCAATTATTACAGCACAATAAAATTGAAGATTTCGACATCTTCGACCCGAATTCATTGCCTCTTACATTGGAGAAGGATTTGATGGCCAGCAGAGCACGCGTTGTGGAGTTGATGGCTCAAACTGCAGGCAAGTGCTATACCCGCAGTTTTAAAATACTATTAACACCAAAAATGTTATTTTCACTCTCATGCATACTTTACGTAACCTACAATGTGACAAATTAAGTCAGACGTATTACGAAACGCCACTAAAGCAATGCTGTACAATTTAGTTCCCGAGGAGATCAGCGTAGCAAAAGAAGTACTGGATGAGATCCAAGGAGGCCTATCATTTGTCTACAGATGTCCGAAGCGCAAGCAATGGTTTCGCATGGACGAGGTCTACGCTAAGTACACCAGACACACCGAACGACTCCTGCGTGTCCTGGACTATTGCTTGGCACAATACCAGGAAATGCAAGTCTCACTCCAAATCCAATTCGATCTCCGTGACCGGATGGACTACCTCATCTGGGCCCTGGAGTGGTACTCGTACGTCGAACCAAGAAGTGAATCAGTGGAAGAGCAGGAGAAGAAACAAGCAATTGCGGCAATCGAAGCACGAATTCAAGAGGCCTACGACGAGGACATGCGTGAGCGAGTCAAGAAACATGAACTTTTCAACCGAACGAACTGAACCAGATCGACACAATGTGACTTAATCTTTGTACATTATCTTTAAAACTTCCTCAACAGTTTGTGGTGGACCATTAGTGCCCTCTTAATTTCGTACTTGATCATTATAACATGTTAAGCCGATCTTGATGTATTTTTATGACTAGTTCGTGGAGGACCATTAGTGGCCTCTTTTTTGTCGTTCATCCTCAGTGTACAGATATTCGTAATCGGAACAAAAGGCAATATACATCTCATAATGTACAAACTTTGAATTTGTTGTCGAAAAAAATAGTAATTTCTTAATATCTTTATTAGTCACCAATTGGGGGGATCGAGTCATGGCAGCTACATCAAGCAACCGATTTCGCGATCTACTCAAACAAGTGGTAAGATGGAATTAATAGAACGTCATTATTATTAAACTTTGAACCAAGACTCAAGAGGAAGGTGATGGGAAAATATGACAAGAATTCGTACAATTTTTTTTATTAATGTTCTCATTTTAAGATCTTACGATGTCTTTACAACAGAAAGAAGATATGCAGAAATACATGCGAAGCGATGGCAAGACAACGGGTCTCGACATGGTCAAATATCTCATCGCCAACAGAAAGCTCGCCAGTACTTGGGAGGAACAAGACCTAAGTGACAATATTTATCTTCATTAATGTAGAAAAGATAACGTGCATTACATTTATCAAGGTGTACCTTAATACAGTGGCAAGTGAAAGATGAATTAGTCAATTCATGATGACTTCATGTAGGAAATATTTAAATATTAATGAACTTCATTTCATTTGCAGGAGAAGGAGAAACAGACGACGCAACTGCTTTCCACCAATTCATCCACCTGTCACTCATCAACGTCGCCAAGACACCGATGCGGCAAGTCTGGAAACGAATGGACGAAATATACAATGAAAGCACCGAGCATCCTTTCGTCCGTGTGTCAGAGCATTGCATGAATAACTACAAGTACATTCGAGAGATCCCCGTGTTCGACGACAGGAACGTCTTCGATTACCTAGGATGGGTCTGCCAGTGGTTCAAGAACAAGCTGCAATCATCTCCCTCAGCCGAAGATGTGGCGGTACGTGCAATGGGCGCACCTTTATTGCAAGTTTATGACATGGTGTAAGACTGTATAAAAGGTATTACTTTTCATTTTTACCGCAGGATCAATATGTGGCCGTCGAACCGCTGTACATTGAATTTATCAAAGCTCGCGAAGCAGACATTCTCTCACGGATCACAACACGGCAGTTATTTTTCCCTCAAAACTGAACAGTCGGAACACTCTCTCAGACACAAAAAGCCCAATGATATTTTTCCAGTGCTAACGTCAGGGGCAGCTTTACATGACAGCCTTTTATTGAACAGTTTAAAACGATTGAAATTGAACTGTACTTGTTGTTAAAAAAGACTTTGCTTTCATCTTTCCTAATTTCAAACAGAAATATGTACATAATCGTTTTTCTCCTTCTATTTAGAAACTTAAATATATAACATGTGTAAAGTAAGTGACACCATATTTGATTTAAACAAATGTGAGTAATTGTACTTATACTCTTTCAAATTTGTTTACAGCGAGATGGCAATGCAACGTAAAGCGTACACCTGAAGAAGAAGTTAACACCGAACAACACGAGGCACAGAGGACATTACAGAGTCAGTGACAGCTTGAAATGGCTGTCTTGTACTTTTAGCCGCAAGAATTTATAATTTGTGTTTAAAGAAAGAAAGAAACATAAAGTGCCTAAAGTTGTTGGACGCATTAAAATTCTTGTTTCCATTACAGACAAAATGACTGCGAGAAATATGGCCGAATACTATGCCAGCAGAACTCCTACTGTAACCACACCTCCCGAAAGGTATTTGACTCCAAACTTGGATCCTACGAAATTGATGCCAGAAACGAGGTATCGCAACAAATACCTAATTGCAACACAATTGTTCATCCAGAACTGTTCGCCACCTTTGTTCTTCTTCCAAGTCTTGAATGACAACAACCCTGACGGTAAATATATCCTTTCATATTGTGACTTTCCGTGATAAGCTATTGCCAAAGTTACCAAGTAAGTAATAATCGTAACCTGTAGTCAAATGTGTAACGAAACGCATTTTAATAAAAACCTATGAAATGGAATGTAGAAATTTCAAAATGTTTACAGGCTTCGACTCATTTGTGGGAGAAACAGTTCAAGTTCAGCGGTCCGGACAAAGTGGAATCGATGGGATGCACGATATGATCGACATGAAGTACAGATTTTGTTGTTCAGGACACAGTAAGAATTAATTCGTCTCATTCTGCATACAGCCATTGTAATGATGTAAAGCATGATATAATTACATTATCCTTTCATTTACGTACGTGTTTAACTATTTCTTCTTATTTGTACTGAAACTTTTGTGTACAAAAATTACTATGTTTAAAGTTTTTCCTTTCAGGTAAATACTTCAGGGCCCTATTATCACCTGCTGTTTTCTTCAACATCACGCGAATCAACCTGACGCAATTCAGGAAGTTACAAAAGCCGATTCTGGGTCAGATGTTTGAACGCCTGCGGTGGAACAAGGTAAATGCTAATATTGTCTTAAAATATGTGAAACATTCTCCTACAATGAAAATAACTATTATTTTTTACAGAGGATGAGTGTTCAAGCCATCGAGCAGTACATCTTCAAATGTGACACCTGGGACTACATCCTCTTCGAAGACGAAACTCACATGGCAAGAATCGGAAAGATTATTGAGATGTAAATATTTCACAGTTGTAAATGCGCCACTTATTAATTAAACCTATACAATAAGTTACTTACTATAAAATATTTCATTTCAGGAAAACGACGAAACCCTTCGGTACAGATCCGACAAGCTACGTCAAGCTGGAGACAGGTGACGTGTTCGGGTACAAGACGCAAGCCACCAAAATCAAGATCAAGACGTCGGACCTGACGTTCGTCAAACGGGTCACAGAGAGGCAGGCCATGAGAGCAACTCACCTATGGACAATGGGACACGAGGAACCCAATGGATTCGACAGAAGGATGACAGACGGAGAAGATGAAGACGACGAGTACCCAGGAGAGCTGTCCGAAAGCGAAGACGAACCGTCGCCGGAACGATTTCTTTAGTTAGATGACAAATATCTGTATTTCATTCAAATGTATAGCACCAAGTATTTACGATGCTCATTCTGTAGTGCTCATATCATCACCTGTGCATTAATAAATAAGTATTATCATTAACTATAAGTGACTACCTACATTTAGGCCCAATATGGGGTTACCCCGTTTATTCAAACCGTAACTACCTTCGGATTGGGTAAACGGCAACCCAGCATTAAATATAAAACGGGTTATTACTTTTTCGGGTTGGGATGCCGACAAGCTGGTCGTCAAGGAGTAGCTTTATAAACGATTCCGACTGTAGTAATCATTGTGGTTGGGAACCCGGCAACCAAGAAAGCGTTAAATATTCGTCACGACAAAAAATAATTTTTCACTATTCAGGGTTGGGATGCCGACAAGCTGGTCGCCAAGTAGTATTTTGTTAAGCGATTACGACAGTACAAATACACTTTGATTGACAACCCGCCAACCAAGATTGCGTTAAATATTCGCCCCGAAAAATACAAAGTTTTGTCAAAATTATTGTCGACCGTCAATGTGAAGCATCCGGTCGGCAAGCACAATGCGGTTCGGGTTGAGTAAAACGTTTCCTAAATGCGGGTTTTCCACAAATGTCGTCAACATGAACGACAAGCCGCCTGGTTACTCGACTAGAGTTTTAACAGTGTCACCATTTTCCTCCTTTCGTAAACAAAAGAGATTGTGAA
>JAIXOW010000319.1 GCA_027486615.1 Oxalobacteraceae bacterium
GGGGGAAGAATGAAGAAAAATGACTTTATTTACTTTTTATCATGTTTGTATTTGTCTCTTTTGGAAAATAAAAGTGTGAAGAAATATAAAAAATGACTTGTTCTGTTTTTCTTTCAAAAACAAAATCTGGGGATGACTCCTTTTTTGTTTTTTCGCGAGCGTTTGTTCTTGCCTGTTTTGTTTTGTGTTTTTTGTTTCTTTTTTCCAAATGTGCTAATACCTTTTGTTTCAGTGGATTACAATATTTGAACAAAAATGGAGGTGGATGAGGAGTCAGAAAATCAACAAGCAAATTCCTCTATAGAAACTGATGCATCCGGATTACTTCAAGCACAGTTGGGGGATTCTCTTCTGGAAGATATAGACGTCGATCTCGAAGAATCAATTTCTGAAACTGGAGAACACCATGGGGATGACCCAGGTGCTTCTTCAAAAAAGATCACACTTCAAACTCAATCATACTCATTGAACGGTGATGAACCAACAAATGAGCAAAGTTTGAGGAAAAGCGAAGAAGACATACCTGTGATTGATCTGGAAATTCTACCTGAGGATTGTTTTGACGAGTTACAGACTCGATCATCAAGAAAAGGAACGACAAGTGGAACTTTTACTGTGACAAATATCATTCCATCGACATCATCAACTACTTCCAAAGATTTCGAGAGAACATTTCAACCAATATCACTTGCTGGACAGAGAATTGTCATCGGTGATTCAAATCTTGAGGACTGTCAGTATTTCGTTTCAGACGTCATCTTCAAAAGAGCTACTCGTTTCAGTGACGGGAAATACAATCTGATGTCCTGCCTTGAAGAAGTTTCAAATTCAAAAGATGTGAGAACTGTTGTTATCTCCGCACTCTCCAACTGCATCAATGATCGAGGAATCCAGTTTTGGAGAAAAACCGTCGAAGACTACATAGGCCTCATCTCTCATTTTGCCAAGAAACGTCAAGATATCAAATTCTACATTCTTGGACCTTTTTTACGAACAAAACCTGAAGACCACCGAAGTATGCTTTGTCCAATCGTTTCAAATCTGGCAAAAGGTTTCAAGTCAAATGATTGTCAGAATGTCAAGGTGAACAATGGGTTTTCTGTTAACCATAAAGAATTGGTTTCTGATGGAGTTCATCTCAATCTCACAAGCAAGCATCGCCTTTTCCAACACATTTCAAGTTTGTTCACAAGGAAATGGGATTTACAACATACTACCGTAAATTCATCGAAGATCTCAACTACATTGTCCAACGAGCCACTTAGAGAAGAGAAAAAACCAATTTTTCCTAAAGCTTCAGTTAGACGAGAGGTATCTGGACAAATTCATTCAAGACATCATTCCAGAAGTCCAACTCGTTATTCTAGAAGTCAAGCTCGTTTTTCACAAAGTCCAAGAAAATCCCATCTGAGAAGTCAAAGGAAATCAAGATCCCGAAGTCCAAGGAAGTTTCGTTTGTCGGATTCGAGAGGAGGAAGATCGCGAAGTCCTAAAAACAGGATTTTGGGAGATGGGAGCAATCAAGAGTCCAAAGAATCTTCTCAATCTATCGACACAGAATATCAGGATTATCGCAAAAAATCTATACATTCTCCGTCAAGACATCCAGGAAGAAGTCCCGAAATCAAAGAGGGAATTGCTGTCCTTGCTTTTGAGGAAATTTCTGAAACAACTGAAACAAGAATTCCTGTCAGTGCGAAATTGAAAAATCTAGAACAATCTGGTGATGAACCAATTGTTGCCTCAACTTCAAAATCTGTGGAAGCTAGATTTGCAAATAGACTAGGTCCGCCAGTCAATTCTAGTTCTACTGGTGATGAATCAGTACGAAAAGAACCTCTAAAGTTTGTTCCTGCCGGATACGAATCGTCTGATGAGGACAGTCTTTTTGGTTTTGAGTTTTGCCAAGAGAACTCAAGACTCATTCTTGAAGAAAGTTTTGACGAAAGTGTTTGTCTTGACAAACCTTGTTTGAAATCCAAGAAAACAAAGATCCCTCAACCTGATAAAGGATCGAAACGGTTTGTTTATCATGACATTTGCGGACAAGCTCTAAATCTTTTGGATGTTCGTGACAATTTTCTACACGAGTATTTAGATGCCAGAAATTCTGTTCGCCGTGAAAAATCTTTCAAGATGCCAATTCTCACATTGCAACAATGTCGTGAATTACTTCAACCTAATCAAATACTCGCCTGCCCACGGATAGATTTTGAAGAAATCAAAGTTTTCCATTCTAACTCCAATGAGCAAGAAAAGAAGTTCGCAAAGAAAATGTTAGAAAACATTCGCCGATATCGCATCATGACGATCGATACAGAAGGAGATTTCAAGTTGACAAAGTCGGATGGAGTTGAAAAGCGTCTTTTTGTCTCGATGGGAGATTTCTTTGGTTCTGTCTACCTCTTCAACGATGGAGATGAAATTCCGGAAGATTTTCGAAAGCTTCTCGAGGATTGGAAAATAAGAAAAATCCAAAGTGGAATTACCAAAGACATGGAACTTCTCCTTCAACTCAAGAGGCCAATTCATCTTTCTGGTTGGGTTGATACTAGAGTTCTTTTCAAGGCTTTTATTGATCCTGTCTCGACACAAACAAAGCCTGAAGCAATTCTGAAAAAATTTGGACCTCAATATCGCATCTGGTCAATCAACTTTGCAAAGTCCAACGTTCTGGAAGATCTGTTTGGTGGTGATGAACCTCCAAATCAAGCTCGAATACATTGCGCCCAGGATTGTCGCCTTCCCATTCTTGTCCTTTTGTCTCTAACAGAAAAGCGTGCCAAAAGTCTCAACTATCATCTTTGTGATGATGTTTTTCCCATACTACGTCTGGCCCTTGACATCACACAACGTGTTAGCTTCGACAACATTCAACGACCTAACCAACTCTACATCGAGAGAGAAATGTTGGATAATTGGAGACCACCTCTTCGTCGTGTAGCCGGAAAGTCTAACCTGTTTGGATTGAATGATGCCCTTGAAGTCACCTTCATTCGGTTGGCTCAAGACGACTGGATCGAACCAATCCTAAGAAATGGTCCAAAACCAACGCAATCAGAGCTCACCCATACTGCTTTGCGCCTTTGGGGCCACAGAGAGTTACCATTAAGAAAAGGAACAACCAAATTAACAAATGAAGCAACACTCGAGATTCTGGAAACACGATGCGTACGGTGTGGCGACGATGGACATGAGCCATACAATTGTCCTGAATATTCTCGTCTCAAACTATGTCGTTACAGTCATGGAACAGAGAACCTTCTTCCACACTCCATTCACGTTTGTCCTGTTCTCCATCACGTTTGCAATCTCTGTCATACGAGGGGACATTTAGAATCTTTCCATAAAAAATGGGATCCCTTACAGATGAAGAACGAATTCGAAGTTCATCAGCATTTGGGAGTCTTCACTTCTATCCCATTTCTTGCTCTACTACCTGATCAGAAATTACGTGTGGAGAACCATCATTGGATTTTTGGTTACACTCATGAAACTCTTCAGAGGGCCTATGGAAATGCATATCAGATTGGCGTCTACGAACCCGAGAACAACATCAATGAAGACACCATGCGTGGATTGGCAAGAGAGATTGCATTGTTCAACTTTAACACTGACGACGAAAAGTTCTTCTGTCCTCCTAAAGCAACTCACTCCGAATTTAAAACAATTCAAGAGGCGTGGCGAAAGTCGGTCTCGAAAACGATGATTCTGTCGACATCTATTGCCCTGTCTTCTGCTGAGGGAGCTCCACCAAAACGTCAAAGGATTAGCTACCCCTAAAATTTAAGTCCTTTCATTTTCCTTCATGATAATCTAGTAATTCAAGTGTGACAATATTAAAACATCTGAAATTAGCACATGAAAATTTTGTTTTACTAGTCCAGACATTGTGAGGTTTTACGATACCTCAAGAAAAGTTCAGTTAGTATGAAAAATAACAAAGCACCAAAAATTTAGTGTTATTGTACAATGTAGAACTTTTCCTATTTATTTGAGTCTTCAATTTTGTTTTGATACAATTAGTTGTGTAATTTTCCATTACTGTTTACTGCCAAAGTGTTTTTTCTTTCCCCTTTTGTCAGGTTTTCTTTGAGGATGACTTCGGAGAACCTGTGAACGGATTACTACTGTTGAAAATTCTTTCGGATTCTACCCTACAAGAATCCGAGCGGGGGCTGTCAGGAGTTGCCATGAATGGAGGCCAAATGTATCCTAAGAATACTTCATTTTATTGTCCATATTCTCAACTATCCATGTTTTCCCTATCTTATGAGTTTATGTTTTACTAAGATGGGTTGTTTTGTTAAATAAGGAGAAAAATCCTTTGTTTACATAATATGTATACCTTTTCAATGTGAGCAACAAGTAAAGATCTAAGTTCAACTTAAGCTGATTTTCTGCCATGTTGGAAGTTTTGACTGATCAAGAAAATGGGAAGCACATGGAGAGTTGATCACTATCTCTGAAACTGAAAGGTTGATTTTTACTTTGTCTTTTTTTGTATCTTTAATAAATTTTCCATTCTTTTAACTTTGTCATATTGTCTTGTTTCTTTAACTTAGTTTAGACTGCAACTATTAATTGGAAAGTATTTAAGTTTAAAGCCTTGCTTGCCACAACCTGCCACCTAGACTAAGCCTAGTAAAACTAGTGTTAGATTGGTGTAAAAAACAAGAGCACATTGTAATTA
>JAIXOW010000133.1 GCA_027486615.1 Oxalobacteraceae bacterium
ATAACCCGGCTCGTCGGTTCGTCCTTTTATGCAACCCTTTCTCTTCATTCTTTATAGTTTTCGTCTTTTCCCGTGGGTGGTGGAGGCCTTGTCCCGTGGGTGGTGGAGGGCCCTACTACTCGACTAGAAAGTAAGAGAGAGCCCTGCTCGCCGGTGTTGCGCGTAGGGGTAGTTTGAAAGCCTGCTGAGCTGGCCTGGCAGCCTCGCAAAACAAAAGATATGCTAGGCGCGCATTCAAGAAGTAAATATACACGCACACGCAAGAGCGTTGCCCTACTTTCAAACTGTGCTCCCACCCATAAAATATTGATTGACCCATATCTCTCTCACACCCAAAAAAAATATAGAATAAGTTAGAATGTTTTGCGCATCTCCCACTGTTACTTTTCCAACGCTCAACAGTTGCGCTGAAGACTTCGGGTATTCAGTGGCACACCTCTTTTATGACCTACTTTTTATGTTGTACGGACACCTCTTTTATGACCTACTTTTTATGTCGTACGGTTATTATGAAATATATAGTAAAATACTATACTACTACTATTATATTTTATCATAACACTACTGTAAAGTCAAAAAATCGATTTGACAATGATCTTTATTTCAAACATTTGCAAATTGAAATATAATGTAACACTACTAATTTGTTTGTTGAAAATTTAAAATAATTTTTTCAGAAAGGTTTTAATCTGAAGTCAAAATTGATTTTAAAGCCAAGAAGAATAAATGTTCATAAGTTATCATTGAAATTTTTCTCCGGGTTCAGTAAAGTCTGGCGATTAGTTTTTATCCAACTTGTTATTTTTACCATCGCGGTCCCTCTTCTTTTGAGCCTTGCGTTCATTTTCAGAGACCTGAAAAATTAGTTATTTCAAAACGTTAATAAACTTCATTTATTATATTAAAATAAAATTATTGTTATGAGGGTCTTCTATAAATGCCATTATATCATTAAAGGGAGTAGGAATCAATGTTTTTGTAGTCTAGCCCTACCAGCAGTTCAGCTCCTTTTTGGCTGAGGACTCTATTCCTTTGCAGCCTATTTCTCAGATAGGGTCTCTGGTTTCTGAACGGGTTCAAATCTTGCTCTTGACGCGGCTGCTGTTGCTGATCTAGAGTCAATTTCATCAACGTTAAACGTACAAATTTTTCATATTAACGTCGCGTTTCTGCAACTTTTTCTAGTTACATAGAAAAAGACGTTAGTACAAAAAAATTGTACCTAAAATGTTGATGAAATTGAATTGACACCTGGCTCATGCTGATCTTGCTCATCTTGCTGTTGCAGATGCTGTTGCTGTGGCTGATCTTGCTCATTTTGCTGTTGCAGATCTGGCTGTTGCTGTGGCTCATGTTGCTGTTGCAGATCTGGCTGTTGCTGTGGCTGATCTTGCTCATCTTGCTGTTGCAGATCTGGCTGTTGCTGTGGCTGATCTTGCTCATCTTGCTGTTGCTGCTGTGGCTGATCTGGGTTATCCTGCTGCATTTGCTGCTCTGGCTGCTGATCTGGCTGCTGATCTGGCTCTGTAGTCAATTTCATCAACGTTAAACGTACAAAATTTTTCGTATAAACGTCGCATTTCTGCAGCTTTTTCTAGTAACATGTACATAAAAAAGACGTTTGTACAAAAATGCATACATAAAATGTTGATGGAATTGACACCTGCTTGATCTGGCTGTTGTTGATTGGGTTGTTGCTGCTTTTCAATTACGCGAAAGGCTCTTTGCTGTTGTAGTTGAGTGGCTATGGTTTGTTGTTGCAGTCGAAAGGCTGCCTCCTGCTGTTGTAGATGATCGGTTAAAGCTTTTTGTTGCTGTCGAGCGTCAAGCTCCTTATAACGTTGTTCAGCCTGAGCCTCAGCACGCTTTTCATATAACAGTTTCTTTTGTCGTTCCATCTGTAAAAAGTAATTTGATTAAGGCTATGGCCCAACATTGTCTAAAAATTCCTTAAAATTTGTGATTTTATGTAGTTCCCGTTCAAGAATCCAGCCAACACAATTTACCCAAAATTCTTTATCGTTGTCGTCTTCGTTGGAACTCATGAAATCATAGACGAAGACACCACGGTTGAAATTTGGGTCGTCATTTCCACTGTCTTGATGATCCACGAGGACCTCTACTTGTTGCTGTCGAGCCAGTTCAAGTCGAGCAGCCAGTTGTGCAGCTGAAGTATCAGCAATCTTTTCAAACAACTGTCGATTTTGCCTCTGTAAAAAGTAATTTTATTAAGCTTATGACCCAACATTGCCTAAAGACTCTTTAAAATTTGTGATTTTATGTAGTTACAGTAATTTACCCTAATTTCGTCATCGCTGTTGTCTTCGTCGGAACTCATTACGTCGACGTCAACGAAGGTACTACGAAGATGACTAAAACTTCGATCTTCAAAGCCACGATGGTCAAAACGTTCACTGTTGAAACGACGCCTCCACCAATCCCTTCTCGCTTGCCACTCTTGGGCAAAAAATTTGTCAACAGTTTTGTAAATACTAAAAACGATGACCGCAAGGATTAGGATTGTCAGTGAAAGTCCTAGTAAAAAATTTGCCAACTATTTTTAGATTTGTTGCATAAAAAGGTAAACTATTTATAAATAATTCATATAGTCTAGCTTTTTTGAACATATGCTAAAGAGGTTGGTAAAATTTAAACCTAAGCCTACTTGAAGTAACAACGAATTTTGGCCTGGTTCTTCTGGTTCTGACGGAGGACTTGGTGAAGGTTCCGGCCATGGCGGAGGACTTGGCGAAGGTTCAGTAGGACTTGGCGAAGGCGTAATAGGCGGGAGGCCAAAACACTTCCAGCGTTTGCATGGTGACAAGTTTTCAAACACCCTAAGGACTGTTAAAATAAAAAAATTGTTTTGCTGCAAGTATTGTAGAAAATTGGGAAATGCAAAAATATAGCTTAATTTGTAATAATGTTAATTACTTTACCAGGACAATAGGGCGGCCAGGATGGGGTAGGGCAACCAATCGTCTGGTAAACGGGGCAGGGCCCACTCACAGTCTGGTCGTCTCATTCAACGCAGTAGCCCCTAAAATATAAATTTAAAGAAATAAATGTACTTTTTTATGATTGACTTTATGAAAACTGCCTGCTAATATTAAAATATTTCAACTAATTTCCTCATGAAAACGGCTAATACTAAAATATTTCAACTAACGTCTCTAAATCTTTCGTAAATGACTCCAAATTGCCGTACATTTTAAGTGAACATGAATTATTACTTACATTTGTAGGTTTTGCTTGATTTTTCAGTAAGTCTGAATGATTTGTTTTTTGTTTTGAATATAGCTTCTTCAGGTTGATGCATAGAGATCTAGACTCTCCATAGATGTCTGTGCTTTAGTCCATACCCAAAAATATGTAAAAAGGTGACATTTGTGTACGACATGCAAAAAGTTTTCGAATGTCCAAAAACAACATAAGTTCGACTTTGTGTTCATACAATTTATCTCCTATTAAAAAAGTATTAATAGATGGAATACCCAGTCGGTTACACAGGTTCTTCGCAAAATTTAAACAGTCTTCATGAGTTAAAAATTTCACGTATTCTAAATCACGGCTTTCAGTTTGCAAATTGTTCAAAAACTCTTTTAGACAAGCAACTTGATAAGCACAAAGTAAAAAGGAATTAAATGCCACATTTATAAAGCTTTCAAGCAGGTGGTAAAATTCATCGAACAGAAAGAAAATTGAAAATGTTTTCTTTTCTTCAAATAGTTCAACACTTATCTTGACTCTTGCTTCGTTTCTGTTTTGTCGATTCTCACCGGACCACTTAATAATGTATTTAGACTTTTTTTCCAGTATTGGTACATCAGTATCTGAATCTAAATCTTCTCTTTCACCAAAAAAGATAAGAATTGTTTTTGCACTTATTATAAATTTTTCAATGTCCGTAGAACGTATTTTGATGTACTGGTTTTCATTAAAACCATGACTTGGGTTAAGTTCCCCAATTGCTACATAACCTGGATAGCTTGCAACACAATAATTACTTAAAAATGCGATGCTTAAACAATCTTGAGAAATAGTAGGGAGAGACATTCTTCCTTCTTGCTAAACTTCGCCAACTGACGTTCTGACGCTAGAATTGCTTTTACCAGATGCACCCTAATAAAATGCTCCCACCCCTCCGTTGTGCATGTTATGCAAATGGTCAAACAAAAATCGATATACATTTGCAAATATGACCCCCCGTGACCCCCTGCCACAAACTCTGTATGAGCTCCGCATTATAGCAAGCCGATGCTCAAGATGCTATTGATCTATTGATTGCTAGAGAGAGAGAAAGAAAGAGAGAGAAGCATTTCCCGACAAAAACTACAGCAAATCATTTATTTTATAAAATGTTTTTTTATTTTGTATCTTAATGATGTAGTTGTAAGGTCATTTCACACTAATGTTTATTACTTGAAGACAGATTTGAAATATTTCACAATAAAAGCATTAATTTGGAAATATGACGCAGTTAAATTATTTTTAATTACAAAGCATTAATTTAGAATTGTTACAATTAAATTATTTTTAATTACATACAACACTACTTATTAGTTTTTAAAGACTACTTCTACAAGCATTAATTTAGAAATATGACGAAAATATTTGTTACAATTAAATTATTTTAAATTACACATGTTTAAAACACTTTTAAAAATTCCATTTTTGACCACTTTGTACGTCAAACACATTATTTACACAACACTTCCGGTATCGGAATTTGCCGTTTTTGTCATCTCAAAACACTCGTAAGTTTTTGATTTTGTAGCAAACCTCACAGTTTCACTGTTAAGGTCCACACTTACAAATGTTGAGTTCTGACTTTCGTTGGCGGCGGTTTGTCTCTCATTTTCAAATGGAAACGGATCTGTCAGTATATCTAAAAATAAAAGTATGATATTTATTTAGGAGTGTTTTTAAGGTAATTCTCAGTGTTAATTTCAAGTTTTGAACTTTTTGTACTTTTTAAATTTCACATTACAGCAGGGGATTAGACAACACTTTATATTTGAATTTTAATATTATTATTAGTTTACCGGCGTCCACGTTTGAGATGTTTGTGTTGTCGTCGTTCCTCAGCCGAAAGTGATGTAGCACCCTTCTTGTCTTTACTATTAAAATGCTCAAAATGATTAAGCATATACAAGAAAGAATAGCTAGACAAGAGACTGCTGCAATTACTCCAGGATGTGTGACGGGATAGGCTGGGAGAATAGGGACCATTTTTTGATTACAGGTATATACGGCGCAGAGAACCATTTCCTCGTACGTTTTCGAACAATTTGACAAGTGACAGGGAATGAAGCAATTCGCATCATACTGTCCCTTGAAATATGTTATGCACATATCTTCAAGTTGAATGTCAACCGTACACGAATATGACTCACAGCTTTCAAACCTGAAAAAAATATTTGCTTTTATAAACACAACAGACAAATAATAACATGAAATATTATAGTATATAAATTTTTCAATTTTAAATATTAGTAGTCCTGGTCGAGCCTGAAATTGAGTGTCCTTAATTATTTATAAATGGCCCCTTACCGCATTTTAGAGAGCAAAGTTGTCGTCGTCGTCGTTGTTGTTGTTGTTGTTGTTGTTGTTGTTGTTGTTGTCGTCGTTGTTGTTGTTGTTGTTGTCGTCGTTGTTGTTGTTGTTGTTGTTATTGCCGTTGTTGTTGTTGTTGTTGGTGGTGGTGGTGTTGTTGTTGTTGTTGTTCCGAGATAGTCCTAAAAAATATGTTTGTACTGATTAAGACATTTGAGTAGTGTTTGATTAGTATCAAATAGATCACAAAAATCTTTTCTCCAGGAAATTTTCTATTAACTTAAGTCAAATAAATGTTTTTACCATGCAATCATACTTTAAACAGACCGTGTCAAAGTCTGTTTTAATAATCGAGCAATTGAACAAATTCCACGGAAAGCAAGTTTTATCATCGAAATCGTAATGGTAGCACTCCACTTCGTACGTATAATATGGCTTGCAGAGAAAATAATAGTTGGGCGGATTTAGAGCATTAATGAATCCGATAAGCACAAAAACAAAGAGGAATATTTTATTCATTTTTGAAACTCAAAAAATGTCCGCAAAGTTTCAAAGCACTAAAATAACTAACAAAACATGCTGTAAAATAGATAAGATGACACAATAGACGCTCAACACCCTCTTTCTCTCTCTCTCTCTCTCTCCCAGACTCATTTAACAATCGCAAACTCTCATAAATGTTTATACATTTTTTGCACTGAAAATAAATCTTGAAAAATCAAAGACATTAAAAGTTACCTAGGGTTGGTTAGTGCTGTAAGATGCCTTGACTGTACTTCCCTTGAAACCAAGGGTAAGGAGCGAGCTGAATTCTCCAAGAGCAATAAGAGATAAATCATTTGGGACTCCGGCACTGAACTCAACTCTCACTCTCAATTGACCTGCAAACAAATATGCAGTCCATTTAAATGAAATGTGACACTTTAAAGTAATCAGTCAAAATAGTGTCAGAAATTATTTGAAAGGACCAATATTACTTTCAGAAATGGAAGAGGTTTTGCTGAAAATAAAAACTAACCAGTTTTAACAGTGGGTAAAGCGTAAGAGCTGCCACAAATGCCTGAACTTGAGAGGTCGTAAGCACAAATGAAACAACCATTCATAAATGCATCATAATTAATATGCATTGAATGTAATGAGTTGGCCATTCCACAAGTGTTGTAAAGCCTAACAAAGTCAGCCATTGCTTGATCTTTTGTACAAGTTGAATCAAGTTGATCGACCTTGTCGCCATTCAGATATAACGATAAG
>JAIXOW010000208.1 GCA_027486615.1 Oxalobacteraceae bacterium
ACATCAACAGCACCATTGTTGATCCTAAAAATTTCGATGAAAATTCTTTCGTTGATGTGAAGAGTGATGTCTGCATAATTCCTCCTAACTCTTTTGCTCTGGCGCGCACCATTGAATATTTTCGTATTCCACGCAGTGTATTGACAATTTGTTTAGGTAAATCGACTTATGCGCGTTGCGGCATTATTGTGAATGTCACGCCATTTGAGCCTGAATGGGAAGGTTATGTCACTTTAGAGTTTTCCAACACCACACCACTACCTGCAAAGATTTATGCTGGAGAGGGATGTGCACAAGTTTTGTTCTTTGAGAGCGATGAAGTATGTGAAACGTCGTACAAAGATAGAGGTGGAAAATATCAAGGACAACGCGGCGTTACTCTGCCTAAGACGTAAATTTAAATTCAATATAAAAAAAGGGAGACTGCAGTCTCCCTTTTTTATAGCCTGAAAATGCTAACGACACTCGCGCTTATTACTTAACGCAATCCACGTAATAACCTTTAACGCCATTCACCTCGGTTTTTACTAGTCCATGTACATCGGTTTCAAAACCTGGGAACTTCTCATTGAAGTCACGCGCAAAACGCAAGTAATCTACAATCGTTTTATTAAAACGTTCACCTGGAATTAATAAAGGAATGCCGGGTGGATAAGGCGTGAGCAAGATAGCAGTCACACGACCTTCGAGTTCATCAATGGCAACGCGATCAATTTCTCTGTGCGCCATTTTTGCAAATGCATCCGAAGGTTTCATAGCAGGCTGCATATCGGACAAATACATTTCAGTAGTCAAGCGTGCGACATCATGTGACTGATACATAGTATGAATTTGCTGGCAGAGATCACGCAAGCCAGTACGTTCATATTGCGGATTAGCGACTGCAAATTCAGGCAAGATGCGCCACAAAGGTTGGTTCTTATCGTAGTCATCTTTAAACTGCTGTAATGCAGTTAGCAGCGTATTCCAACGACCTTTGGTAATGCCGATAGTGAACATGATGAAGAAGGAATACAAACCAGCCTTCTCAACAATAACTCCATGTTCGGCTAAATATTTGGTGACGATAGAAGCAGGAATACCGGTATCGCTAAACACACCATCAAGTGAAAGACCGGGCGTAACAATCGTCGCTTTAATAGGGTCGAGCATATTAAAGCCCGATTCAATTTTTCCGAAACCATGCCATTCGTCTTTACCATTAATCATCCAGTCTTCGCGTGAACCTATGCCTTCTTCACCGAAATTCTCTGGACCCCAAACTTGGAACCACCAATCTTTGCCCCATTCTTGATCTACTTTTTTCATGGCGCGACGAAAATCCAGCGCTTCTAAAATACTTTCTTCTACTAGCGCGGTGCCACCCGGTGGTTCCATCATCGCCGCAGCGATATCGCATGAAGCAATAATGGCGTATTGCGGTGATGTTGAAATATGCATCAGATACGCTTCATTAAAACTGTCACGATCGAGTTGCACTGTTTCAGATTCATGAACCAGAATTTGTGAAGCTTGCGATAAGCCTGCTAAAAGTTTGTGTGTTGATTGTGTAGAAAAAATCATAGATTTTTTTGCACGTGGTCGATCTTTACCAATAGCATGCATGTCTTTATAAAAATCATGGAAGCTAGCATGCGGTAACCAAGCTTCATCAAAATGCAGTGTGTCGATTTCACCATCTAGCATGGATTTGATTGTTTCCACGTTATAAATCACACCATCGTAAGTAGATTGTGTGATGGTGAGTATGCGTGGTTTTTTATTTTTTGCTTCACGTGCAAAAGGATTGGCCTCGATTTTCTTCATGATGTTTTCCATCTTGAATTCTTCTAGAGGAATCGGACCGATGATACCTAAGTGATTACGCGTAGGCATGAGGAACACAGGAATAGCGCCACACATAATGATGGAATGCAGTACAGACTTATGACAGTTGCGATCCACTACCACGATATCACCTGGTGCAACAGTGGAGTGCCACACCATTTTGTTAGAAGTCGAAGTACCATTGGTCACAAAGTAGCAATGATCTGCATTAAAGATACGTGCAGCATTGCGTTCAGAAGCAGCGACTGGACCTGTGTGATCAAGCAACTGACCTAATTCTTCCACCGCATTACAGACATCGGCACGCAACATATTCTCACCAAAAAATTGATGGAACATTTGCCCGATTGGAGATTTTAGAAAAGCGACACCACCTGAATGACCAGGGCAATGCCATGAATAAGAACCATCTTGTGCGTAATGCACTAAAGCGCGAAAGAAGGGAGGCGATAGACCATCGAGATAAGCACGTGCTTCACGAATAATATGGCGCGCTACGAATTCTGGTGTGTCTTCAAACATATGGATGAAGCCATGTAGTTCACGCAGAATGTCATTCGGGATATGGCGTGAGGTCCGAGTTTCACCATAAAGATAAAGAGGGATATCCGCATTCTTATAGCGTATCTCTTCTACGAAAGCACGTAATGACTTTAGTGCGAACTCGGTTTCTTCGGGTGAGCCGCCACCAAATTCTTCATCATCAATTGAAAGAATGAATGCAGAAGCACGAGACTGTTGTTGTGCAAACTGCGATAGGTCGACATAGCTAGTCACACCCAGCACTTCCATCCCTTCTTCTTCCATAGCATCTGCGAGTGCTCGTATGCCTAAACCTGAAGTGTTTTCAGAGCGAAAATCTTCATCAATAATAACGATGGGGAAGCGGAATTTCATGGGTTCTCCGGATGACGGCAAGGGTCAAAAAAGCGAATGCGGGATTTTCTCAGATAAGCGGGCAGCGTGGGGGAGAAACTGCAGCTAAAAAAGCGATTACTTGCGCTGATAGATAGCAAAAGCGTAATCAAAGCCGTTGCTCTCTGAATGATGGACTTCGCGTGAGTGGGCTACCCACTGATTTTTATCAAAGGCAGGGAAATAGGCATCACAGTCGAACTCAGCATCAATCTCAGTAATGATAAGGCGCGTAGCGAGTGGCAAGGCAGAGCTATAGATTTGTGCGCCACCAATCACAAAACATTCACTCTCACCTGCGAGGGCAATGGCAGCATCCAGAGAGAGCACGGCTTCAACGCCTGCATGCTGCCAATCAGGATTGCGTGTGACAACAATATTACGGCGATTGGGTAAGGGTCTACCTATGGAATCAAAAGTCTTGCGTCCCATGATAATTGGGTGACCAGTGGTCGTGCGCTTAAAAAAAGCGAGGTCTTCAGGTAAACGCCAAGGCAGGGTATTGTTAATCCCTATCCCACCTTTGCGGTCAGTGGCAACAACAAGCGTTAAGCTAGCTGACATGATGTTCGTCTTTACACTGCGACTGGCGCTTTAATTGCTGGATGAGATTCATAGCCTATGATTTCTATATCTTCAAAACGATAATCAAAAATCGATGCAGGCTTACGTTTGAGGTGCAACTTAGGTAAGGGCAGAGTGTTGCGTGATAACTGTTCACGCACTTGATCCAAATGATTCGAATACAAATGACAATCACCACCAGTCCAAATGAATTCACCGACAGATAAACCGGTTTGTTCTGCCATCATATGCGTGAGCAGTGCGTAGGATGCAATGTTGAAAGGCACGCCTAAAAAAATGTCAGCACTACGCTGATACAACTGGCAAGAGAGTTTGCCATCAGCGACATAGAATTGGAAAAATGCATGGCAGGGTGGCAGCTTCATGCGCGGAATATCGGACACATTCCAAGCAGAGACAATTAAGCGTCGTGAATCAGGATTAGTTTTAATCTGCTCAACGAGTTGTGCAATCTGATCGATATGACTGCCATCGGGTGCTGGCCAAGAACGCCATTGCGAACCATAGACTGGACCTAAATCACCATTTTCATCGGCCCATTCATCCCAGATAGAGACGCCGTTATCTTTTAGGTATTTGATATTGGTCGAGCCAGCTAAAAACCAAATCAGCTCATGAATAATCGATTTTAAATGCAGTTTTTTTGTGGTAACCAGAGGAAAACCCTCTGCTAAGTCAAACCGCATTTGATAACCAAAGACAGAACGTGTGCCGGTACCGGTACGATCGGTTTTGGTGGTGCCATGTTCATAGACATGGCGCATAAAGTCGAGATAAGGGCGCATGGGATCAAGCAGGAAATAAGCCGCTATTTTACCCTGCTTGCTCCTTAATTTAGATTCATTCAGAACGACGTTATGAAAACATTAATTTATGAATTGAACTGTAAAGCAGCAAGACTGGCGTATAAACCATTCTGCGCAACTAAGTCATGGTGCGTGCCCGATTCCACTACGCGACCCTGATCTAAAACAAGAATGCGATCTACCCGTTGCACCGTAGCGAGTCTATGCGCAATGACTAAAGTGGTTCGTCCTGCCATCGCAGCTTCTAAAGCATGCTGTACTAAACGTTCAGATTCAGCATCCAGTGCACTGGTCGCTTCATCGAGTAAAAGTAGGGGAGGATTTTTAAGCAAAGCACGTGCAATCGCAATACGTTGACGCTGACCACCTGATAGTCTCACACCGCGTTCACCTAAAAATGATTGATAACCTTCAGGTAAGCGTTCAATAAATTCATGCGCTGCAGCTAAGGTGGCAGCAGCCATCACTTCTTCATCGGTTGCATCAGGTTTGCCATAACGAATATTTTCCATCGCATTCGCAGAAAAGATTACTGTATCTTGTGGCACGATACCTATCGTGTTACGCAAAGTATGGAGATCGAGTTCCTTAATATTCACGCCATCTAAGGTAATGCTGCCTGCTTGCGGATCATAAAAACGCAATAGCAATTGAAACAGCGTCGTCTTACCTGCACCCGAAGGTCCTACGATAGCGATTGTTTCACCAGGAGCGATATCAAGAGACAGTGCTGATAAGGCAGACGTATCTGGTCGTGATGGATAATTAAAAAACACATCACGCATTTGTAAAGCAGCACCTTGTTTTGCCAACACTGGTAAAGCGACAGGATGCAAAGGAGAAGTAATGGGCGAACGTTCTGCTAGCAACTCCATCAAACGTTCACTTGCACCTGCAGCGCGCTGTGCATCACCTATCACTTCAGATAATGCACCGACCGCACCAGTGACGATTGCAGCATATAAAATAAATTGACTCAACTCACCGCCACTCATGCCGCCATCCATCACAGCATGTGCGCCTAGCCACAGCACAAATACAATAGCGCCAAAAATCATGAGTATGGCCATCACCGTCAAAATAGAACGGGCGCGTATACGATTAATCGCAGTAGTAAAAGCTTGCTCGACTGCTCTACCAAAACGTTGTGCTTCAATTTTTTCGTGGGTATAGGCTTGCACTATCGTTACCGCATTTAAAATCTCACCCGCTAACCCAGAAGCATCAGCGATTCTGTCTTGAGAAGCGCGTGAAAGTTTTCTGACACGACGCGCAAAAATAATAATAGGAACTAATACAGCAAGCAGCATCACGATAATGATAGAAGTCAGTTTTACGCTCGTGATCAACATCATCAATAAACCACCAATTAAGAGCAGTATGTTGCGCAAAGCCATAGAGATGCTGGTACCAACCACGGTTTGAATTAATGTGGTGTCAGTGGTTAAGCGAGAGAGGACTTCACCGCTTTGTGTCGTTTCAAAAAACTGTGGGCTTTGTTGAACTACATGGGCATATACTGCGCTACGTATATCTGCAGTCACACGTTCACCCAACCATGACACAGTATAAAAACGTGCTGCTGTAGAGATGGCTAATACACAAGACACACCAAACAACCCCAGAAAATAATAATTCACATGACTAGCATGATCGGGATTGCCAGCAGTGAAGCCTAAATCAATTAACTGACGAAATCCATACGGAATAGTGAGTGTGGAGGCAGCGGCAATGACTAAGGCAATCGTTGCAAAGAAAAATTGTTTTTTATAAGGCGAGAGAAAAGGTAGTAATGCTGCTAGTGTTTTTAATCCGCTTTTTGCTTTTGGTCGTTCAGTTTTTGTGTTCATAATTTGAGTGGTTTTACATAGCCTGTCATTTCTAAATAGCCTTTTCCTACTGGCTTTTTATCGCGCTCTACACGTATACCACCTTCCCAATATACTGAGCCAGTAGTGCGTCGCGCATCGAGTTCTTGATCATCTTGCAAAGGAATAAGATCCCATGTGCTCGTTCCTAGTTGTAATTGCAGTGCAACGGGATAACGTGCTTGCGTACGTGGTGAAGTCCATGTGCGTAGCGGTGTAAAACGTATCTCTTTATCTGCAAAGTGCTTAAGCTTACCTTGTGCATCACGCAGTGCGGCATGTTGCCACAAAATGTCACCATCTTTTTTTCTTATGCGAAAAGCCATTAAAGCAGAACCATCATCGAGATTAATACCAGTCCAATCCCAACCTACTGCAAGAGGATCTAATACGGTACTAGACCATTCATGATCTAACCAAGCTTGTCCGTTAACAGCGATTTTTTTATTGCCAGTTTGTAGGCTACCGCTCACTGCGAGATGTGGTTCACTGTAATAGTAACTAGCTTGCTCTGGCTTGGGACCTTTACGGGAATAGCCTTGATCACCTTGTAGCAGCATAGCTTGTGTGGGTTGTAAGCTCAGCGTTAAATCAAATTCACGGGCTGGTATGTGTACTTGATAGATACCATTTTTTTCACGCTTAAGATTCCATTGATGTAGCTTGAGATTGGTATCGCCGACTTTAGCTTCTGCAATGCCAGGGTAAGCACGTGCAATTTTTTGATCATGCTGTAATTTACCTTTGGTCGTATCCGAAATAGCAGCATGCGCAATGATTAATTGCTGAGGTGCGAATTGACTAGGATTGTCTCTATCATGCAAAGTCGCCGAGCGAAAAAAAGTTACCTGAAAACCGAGCGTTTGATGATCTGGTGTTTGTAACCATCCAGTGACATACCACCATTCAGTACGAAAATCTGGATGTGCACCTCTATCTTGCGGGAACTGTAATGTGTAATGCGGCAGTACCTTAGCAAATACAGGTGCTCTGGCTTGTGATGAAAGTGGACCTATTAAAAAAACACATAGGATCCAGTACAGATACTGTTGTAACCGCTGTTTCACCAATCCTCCTTCACCGCGCGTAAGGCACTACCTGAAATAGCAAATCGTCCAGATATCAGCGCAGTAAGTGCAGCAGAGATAAATAAAATACTTGCTGTAGTGAGTAATAAACTCCATGGAATATGTAGTTGCATAGTCCAATGGAAGGATTGTGGATTCACGATAAAAATTAAAATTAGGCTGATGCAAAGTCCTAGTAGTGACCCAACTAAAATAGCCATGCTCGTTAAAAGAGCACCTTCACCAGCTAACAAGAAAAGAATTTGTTGGCGCGTGACGCCTAGGTGACGCAGCATACCAAACTCTTTTGCGCGTGCTAGTGTTTGTGATGAAAAACTAGCGGCAACACCAAACAAACCAATAATGATAGCGACGGCTTCTAAGACATAGGTAATAGCAAAGCTACGATCAAATATTTTCATACTAATTTGCTGAATTTCGCCGGGCTCTGCAAATTCTAGTGCAGTGCTAAAGGACAAAGCTTGTAGCTGTTGTCGCACTTCAGTCGCATTACTGGAGGAAGCAATCCACAGCGACATATCATTAATCGTCTTATCACCTGTTAAATTCTGATAATCATCTAAGCGCATTTGAATGGATCCAGATTGTCTTGCATAGTCGCGCCAGACACCTGCAACAGTAAAAGCATGCAACTTCCCAGCTAAAGGAAGTTGAACGACTTGTGCTTTTTTCCATCCATATAAATCAACCATTGCTTCAGAAATCCAAATCG
The DNA here is from genome assembly GCA_027486615.1 of Oxalobacteraceae bacterium. Lineage (GTDB taxonomy): Bacteria > Pseudomonadota > Gammaproteobacteria > Burkholderiales > Burkholderiaceae_D > Pernthalerella. The sequence continues at coordinate 7,802 of JAIXOW010000208.1, forward strand.
GATACTGAATATCAGATAAAGCTGGCTCGATTAAAGGCAAGCTACGGTCTATCGATTGTTGATTGATAGAGCGTGCAATCACTGCGACGGCAGGTTTGGATGGATCAAGTAAGAGGGAAAAATGTCGTGTTTTTTCAGTGCGACTTAAGTTAGGTAAGCTAGATATTTTTTCTTGTTCATGGACTTGTAAAACACTTTGTTCACCACCACTCATAGTGCGTACATACATATCGGCGGACAATAATTGCTGTAACCATGTATCAACTGAGGTACGAAAGCTCGATACCATAATTGCCATTGCAACCATGAGTGAAAAACTAACTAAGACACCAGAGAGTGCAATCGAAGCCTGACTAGGTGCATTCGCTAATCGTGTGAGTGCAAGACCTGTCATCACACCCATCCATCGACGTGCTAAGAATTTAAAGACAGTGGCAGAAAGTTGAGGCATGAGTGCAATCGATCCTATCAATAGAAAAACGATAGCAAGATAGGCCGCAAGCGGTAAATTCGATATGGGTGGAGCTTGTGTTAGTAAGGCACCAACTAAGATACTCAGCAATGCTAACCATGGTTTATTCAGCGACAGTAATGCCTGATCTTCGCTACCAGCTTTTAATGAAGCTGCTGGATGAGCACGCGTTGCTTCAATGGCTGGAGCTAGTGTGCCCAGTAAAGCGACAATCACGCCACCCATTAAAAATAGAAACGCAGCGAGACCATCAAATTCCAATTGTGGTTGCACGCCAGGGAAGTAACCACCGCCTAAATCTCCGCCTAGTAAGTTAAGCGCAGTGCTAGCCATGAGCGTTCCTAGAGCTAAACCCAACAGTGAGCCCAACACACCGATTACACATCCTTCTAACAGAATTTGTATCATCAATTGAGTTTGCGTCATGCCTATGACGCGACATAAAGCAAATTGCGATCGTCTGCGTATTACAGATAAAGCTTGGGTAGAAAATACTAAGAATGCACCTGTAAAGAGAGCAACCATTGCTAAGACATTTAAATTCACACGATAAGCACGTGATAATGATGCAGTACGTTGTTCTTGATCACTGGCCGCCACTGCTACCAGTGTGTCACCTAATTGAGCCAGTACTCTGTTAGTCCAACCATCTGCTGCCACACCGGGAGCAAGCTTGATATCGATACGAGATAATTGACCAACTTTGCCAAAGTGCCATTGCGCACCAGCGATATCCATGACGGCGAGTCGCTGACCTGCACGTGCAAACTGCAATACTCCCGCAACTTGTAGATGAAGTAAGGTCGTACTAGAGCGTAAAGTGATTTCATCCCCAATTTTTACATTCAGCCATTGCATCGCAGCAGGGGATAGAAAAAGTGTATCCGCCATCAAACCAGCAAATGGTTGTCGTTCATCCGGTAGCGCGAGTAAATCAGGTGTGATGTTTGCAGCTTGAAAGCTGTCTAAGCCTAGAATTTTTAAAGGCGATGATTTACCAGGGACGATCGCCTCGATTTCTAATACGGGACT
>JAIXOW010000187.1 GCA_027486615.1 Oxalobacteraceae bacterium
CAACAATGCGGCGCGTTAACGCTAATGAATCTGCCGCCACTTTTCTATCTTCTGGCGTGCTTAAATAATTCGGGGTAATTTTCGGTGCCGCCATAGGATCGCCGGAAGCAATCCTTACATGGCCGCGTGAGGTAGGTCGCAAATTACACACGCTGGCAGTAAATGCGGGAAAGTCATGCAAAGGTTCGCCAAACTTATTCAAAGACAGAGGCTGGACGTGATACTGCAAATTTGCTGACGGCTGAGTCGGGTCAGAACGGGTAAACGCGCCTAATTGTGACGGCGCCATAGACATAGGGCCGCTACGATTTAAAGCATATTCCAAGCCTATGCGCATTTTGCCAAATAGACTATTGGCCATCGTATTTAAGGTTTTCGCTCCTTGTACCTTAAAACCCATACGCAATTGCAAATGATCTTGTAAGTTCTCGCCTACTCCTGGCGCATCCAACACAACTGGAATCCCATGTTGTTGCAGTAAATCAGCAGGTCCGACGCCAGACAATTGCAAAATTTGCGGTGAGCCAATTGCACCCGCCGTCAAAATTGTTTCATGCACAGACTCAGCAAACCATTGTTGTCCACCGCCAGTAAATTCCACACCGCGGCAATGCAAGCCGCCATCGGTTTTGAAGATATCTAAACGCTGCACACGACAGCCGGTCATGATCTCCAAACTACCACGACGATTACTTGTAGAACGAAGAAAGGCCTTGGCAGTATTCCAGCGTATCCCTTTTTTCTGATTCACTTCGAAGTAACCACAGCCTTCGTTGTCACCCTGATTGAAGTCATCCGTCATAGGAATGCCGGTTTGTTCTGCGGCACGTCTAAACGAATCTAAAATATCCCAACGCAGTCTTTGTTTCTCTACGCGCCACTCGCCACCAGCGCCATGAAAAACACTTGCTCCTGCATGATGGTCTTCGGATTGCTTGAACAAAGGCAAAACATTATTCCAACTCCAACTCTCATCGCCAGACAAGCGTGCCCACTCATCATAATCACGCGCCTGACCACGCATGTAAATCATACCGTTGATAGATGAAGAACCACCCAATACTTTACCGCGCGGATAAATCAAACTACGGCCATTCAAACCAGGCTCTGGTTCGGTACGATAAAGCCAGTCAGTACGAGGGTTGTTGATACAGTAAAGATAACCAACAGGTATATGTATCCACAAATAGTCATCTTTACCGCCGGCTTCCAACAACAAAACGGAAGCGCCTTGATCTTGACTTAAACGGTTAGCGAGCACGCAACCCGCTGTGCCTGCGCCAATGACGATGTAATCATATTTGCCAGCTGATTGCATATGCACTCCTGAAGGCAAATTTATTTGGCAACTGGCATAGTGAATTCTGCGCCTTTACTAATAGACTCAGGCCAGCGCTGCATAATGGATTTATAGCGCGTATAAAAACGTACGCCCTCTTCGCCATAAATATGGGTATCACCAAAAAGTGATCGCTTCCAACCACCAAAGGAATGCCAAGCCATAGGAACAGGAATAGGCACATTCACACCGACCATACCTACTTCTATACGACGCGAGAACTCTCTAGCAGTATTGCCATCAGATGTGAACAGTGCAACACCATTACCGTATTCATGCGCATTAATTAAATTAATCGCAGCGGCCATATCGGGTACACGCACAACACATAAAACGGGTCCAAAAATCTCATCTTGATAAATCGTCATCTCAGGTGTGACATGATCAAATAAAGAACCGCCTAAGAAAAATCCATGCTCATGACCCTCTACTACTTTGCTACGACCATCTACCAATAAAGCAGCGCCTGCTTCTACGCCTTGGTTAATGTAAGAAATAATTTTTTCTTTATGAGCAGAGGTAACAACTGGTCCCATTTCAGCATCTGATTCCATGCCATTTTTAACTTTCAATGCATGAACTCTAGGAATTAAAGCATCGACTAATTTATCAGCGACTGAACCAACTGCAACTGCAACTGATATAGCCATACAGCGCTCTCCCGCTGAACCGTAAGCAGCACCAATCAATGCGTCCACTGCTTGGTCGAGATCTGCATCAGGCATAACAACTAAATGATTTTTTGCACCGCCCAAAGCTTGAACACGTAATGGATACGCACCTTTACGTTTAGCGCCTTCGGTATATATATATTCTGCAATAGGTGTTGATCCAACAAACGATATCGCTTTCACATCAGGATGCTGTAATAAGGTATCAACCGCCAATTTGTCGCCTTGCACAACATTAAAAACGCCATCTGGCAAACCAGCCTCATACAATAAGTCAGCCATCATTAAAGATGGGGTTGGGTCACGCTCAGACGGTTTTAATATAAACGTATTGCCACATGCGATTGCCATAGGCGCCATCCATAAAGGAACCATGACAGGAAAATTAAATGGTGTAATTCCAGCAGTCACACCCAATGGCTGGCGCAACTGCCAGTTATCTATGCCGCCGCCTATGTTGTCTGTGAATTGCGTCTTTAATAATTGCGGTATGCCACAAGCAAATTCCACAATTTCTAATCCACGCACCACCTCACCTTTAGCATCAGAAAAAACCTTGCCATGTTCACGTGTAATAGCGGCTGCTAAGGCATCATGATTTTTCTCTATCAATTCTTTAAATTTGGAAAGAATTCTGGCGCGTTTTAATGGCGCTGTCTCTGCCCAAGCCGGTGCTACAGCACTAGCAGCAGCAACTGCAGCATTTACTTCATCTTTATTAGCTAGTACAACCTCAGCACATACCTCACCGGTAGCAGGATTAAAAACAGCTTGCGATTTTGCACCGACAGTAGAAGTTTTTTTACCATTAATGTAGTGAGATATTTGGGTTATATCTTGCTTGGTCATAGAGATACCTTTTATATAAACAGCCGCAATAAAAATAATTTTAGAGATTAAAGCAGCAATATGAATAAATCCAATGAATTATTATCAAGGATTAAATAAAAAACTAATTTTAAGAAATCAACAGAGATATCAGTTTATTTTGAAATATTTTTGTATCTATAATCTGTGGATAACTTTAAGGATAACTTAGGGAAGAAAAGTGGATAAACTCAATTATGCTGATAAGCCAAAATCTTATCCAGAAACTATAAGAACACCATACCTTGCTTCTTCAAACTTTATCTTTTTCTTAAATACTTGATCTAATAGATAAAAAACTAGTTATCCACAAAATTATCATTCCTTATCTACTATTACTATATTTAAATATATAAAGAACTAAATAAACATTAAAAGAATAAATCACATAACTTAGAGATAAAAAATAAAAACTTTAAAATAAAAATTCTGTGTCAAACTAAGCAAATCAAAAAACTTAAACACAAAACGATTTTATTTTTTCATTGATGATCCTAAGGAATCAGCACTCACTAATTGATCACGTAACCAACGATGACCAGGACTACGTGCATCACGTTCATGCCACAACATATCAATATGTACTTCAGGCATAGGAAATGGTAATTCTTTAGCTATTAACATTTCACTCATACCAGTAGCTGCAATTAAATGTCGCGGTAATACCATTAATAAATTTGATGCTGCAACAACTTTACCTGCTGTGAAAAATTGATTAACGGTTAATAAAATTCTTCGATTACGACCGATACTGGTTAAGGCATCATCTACTAGACCTCGTGCACGTCCGGAAAAACTAACAAGTAAATGATTAGCTGAACAATATGCATCTAAAGTTAAAGCTTGTTTAGCTAGTGGATGATCATTTCTCATTACACAAATATATTGACCACTATATAAACGTTCATGTCGAATCGGAGTTTCAGAACCACCTTGAAGTTGAGCTACCACTCCAGGGAAAAAACCAATCGCAAGATCAATATCACCTCGTAACAACATTGGCCTTGGTTCACGGGTTGTTAACGGCACCATACGAATATCAATACCTGGAGCCTCTTTTTCAATCAAGCGTACTAAATGCGGTAATAACAAAGCCGCAGTCGCATCTGCCATTGCCATCCTAAAAGTTGCATTTGCCTTGGCAAGCTCGAAACTTTGTGGAGCTACCGCTTCCTCTAGATCTGAAAGAGCTCGTCTCACCGCAGGCCACAGCGATTCGGCACGGGCGGTTGGTTTTACACCATGCGCAGTGCGAATAAGTAACTCATCATTTAAGGCATCCCTTAAACGTTTAACAGCATTCGACACGGCCGGCTGCGTCATTGCTAGCCTATTTGCTGCGCGTGTCAAATTTTGCTCGGTCATAACCGCATCAAAGACACGTAGTAAGTTTAAATCTAGCGTTAAAAAACTCATTTTTACATCCTGCTTAGGTCGATGTTAGAAATGATATATCAAAATAAAATAATTATTATTACAAAACGAAATTATACTTATATCAAGGGATTATTTATACTGCATAGCAACATTACATTAACGAGGTAAGTCTATGTTTAAGTTCATCCCTAGTTTTCAAAGCTTTTTTATTGCCAATCAATCTCAGGCCGCGGCATCACCTTCTTTTGCGAGCGCAAACAACCAAATTAAAGAAAGTGGTCGAGTAAAAAGCCTAAAATTGAAACAAGCCATTTCATTACAAAGAATGGCGAGAGAAGTTGAAAGCTCACAGCCGAATTTAGCAGCTGAATTGCGAAACTTCGCATCACGCTAAATAAGCAACTTAGCTTTTATTAAAGTTAAGGTACTTAATTTGATGACATCAGTGTTTTATGACGCTGATGGAAATCTAAGAATACCGAGCTAAGTAATAAAATATTCAAGCCTGCCAAACCTAATAGATGATCACTTCCTATTAGGACAAACACGAGACCACCAATTGCAACGCCTGCAGATTGGCCTAGAAAAAAACTAGAAGCAAAAGCTGCAACCGCCGTTCCTCTTCGCTCGGGCGCCATTTGTGTCGCGTTAATTTGCAGGGTGTTGTGCATCATATAAAAACCTAAACCAAAACAAAAACTCGCAGGTAGCGACCACCACCAAACGGGTGCATAAGCGATTGACCATAGCGAAAGCGTCATGAACAAACCACCAAATCGAATCAAGCCGGATTCACCAAAGTAAGCAACAGCGATTCCTGAACGCAAAGCAAAGAGCAACCCACCTAATCCAAATAAGGTCACAATAGCTCCTGCCGCACTTAGTGAAACACCGTGATGAGTGTGCAAATGTGAAGCAATAAAAGACATCCCTCCAAAAACAGTAGCGCCCTCCAGCATCACGGTAGCAAGTACAACCCTAGCCCAAGAAATTTTTAACACTAGACTAAATTCTGAAACAAGACGAGGTAAGTATTTACCTTGAGCAATATGCAAAACACGAGCAGAGGCCGGCAGTTTTTTATTAATGCGCAACAGTACAAAACCAATTACAGCAAATGAGATAGCAATCAAAATAAACGGCACTCGCCAGCTTAAATAATCAGCACAAAAACCACCCAAAAAAGCACCGCTAGATAAACCAAGTATTTGACCAATTAAAAACCGCGCCAATACCGGTTGACGTTGTTCATATGGGACTACATCACCTATCCATGCCATAGACAGAGGAATAATGGCGGCGACAGTTGCACCAGCAAACATTCGAGTAAATAACAAACTATAAAAATCCGGGGCCAACGCACATAAAAGTGCAGTGCAAGCGCAGGCTAAACAAGCGCGACCAATGACAAGATATTTTCCATACCGGTCACCTAAAGGGCCAAAGATGAACTGCATAAAACCATAGGCAACACCAAAAACAGTAATTACTAAAGAAGCCATTGCTAAATTAATTGCAAAAGTATCAGCGAGTTTTACCAACATGGAATCCGCAACGCGCATAGACATGCCACTGCCAAAAGAAGCAACGGATAATCCCAAAATAGCAGAAGCAGGAAGTTGTTCTTTCAAATCTGGTGCCAATGATGACAATGGACTAATCATAAAGTGAACGACGGCTTTCGAAAAAAAGGTGGTTGCCGTTTATAGGACTTTTGAATGCAAGAGAGCGCGCTAGTAATTTTAATGGCGCTGTAAAGTCATCACTATTAGCAGCATGAGTAATAGGATATAAAGCATCATTTAATAATGGCAAACCTAAAGCCATCATATGCACTCGTAATTGATGCATTTTTCCAGTAATAGCTTCCAATAAATAAGAGCTATGTCTTAACTCTCGTTTGTGTAAACAAATAATAGTTTCACTATTTGGTTCACCATCAATCTCTTTCATTTTAAAAAATTGTTCATCCTGCACAAGACGAGAACGATGTACACATGGCAAATGCAATTGTTCATTAAAGCCAGCATGCGCTTCATAGATTTTTTTAACAGTACGCTCTCTAAATAAGTTTAACCATTGATCGCGTGTAGTAGGATTAACAGAGAACATTACTAAGCCGGCAGTTTCACGATCTAATCGGTGCAATGGAACCAAATTAGTAATTCCAGTTTCATTTTTTAAGCGAACTAATAAAGTCTCATGTAAAAAACGACCACCAGGTGTTACAGGCAAAAAATGCGGTTTATCTGCAATAAGTATTTCATCATCTTGATAAATGATGTCAGCTTGAAAGGGTATGGGTGTTTCTTGTTCAGGTTCTCGATAATAAAAAATACAAGCACCTGCTCGATAAATACTGTCTAGGTGCAGTGATACAGAATGTTCATCACGCACCTCACCGCGTGACATACGATTTTCCCAGCTTGCTAGATCAACATGCGGAAATCGAAAAATGAAAAATTCACCTATCGTTTTCCATGGCCCATTCGGTAACCAAACATAACTAGGCGATACACCTGCACGAGGTGGAAGACTAGCGAGAACATGTGAACGCGAATTAGATGACATAACTAAAAAAAATGGCGCGCACTATTCAATGAATTTGAAAACGCGACCAAATTCAATCATGCATTAACGATCGGCGTCAGAGGAAGAGTCAACTCGGTCTTTGCTGTGAACGTTATTGACCGAAATGCGAGGCACACTACTCCACAAATGTCCCCAACCTGGCGGTAGAGATAGTGGCATGCCTATGTAAGGTTTAACAATATTACGCAATGGAATAATCGGCAGTTGTTGTGGTCGAGGTCCTGCTTGCTGATCCCAACCTAAAGAATAGGTGTAGTCAGGTAACAAAGCATCACATACATCGGCAAACCATCGTGTGTGATCTTCATCTCGCCCTAATGCATTCGCAAGCCCGCTAGGATCAAATTTCGCTAAAGCTGAAATTAAGGCATGGGTATCGGCGCCGGGTGAGTCGCCCCAACCTAAGACAGGATTTAAGTTGTAATCAGCACCAGAGCCATACCAACCTTCACGCCATGCACGTTGCATCCAATGACGAGGGCCGGTAAATAAATGCCAGCGCCAATGCATCCCAGAAGCTTTGGGCCAACTATATAAATATAGACGCTGATATCCCGCTTTATGCAGCTCTCGCATCATGTCCATAATGCGTCCATGTGGCATACGGTCGGGAGCAGAACGACGATAATAAATAGGCTCGCCATCAGCATGCTGCACTTGATCACAAGATAGATTGAGATCAAGAGTGCGACCTTCCCCACCGAATCTGGCCGAGATCCAGCCCGTCATCAAATTGACAGAAGTAATCACGCCATAACCTCGATAGCGATGAAAAATAACCGTGCCGGGGGCGACAGCTTTCATAGTCACACCATGAATAAAATGACTTATAGTGTAGCTGTTAATTGTGCTGTCGCGACATAGGTTTTACCCTTGTTACACTGAATTTTTTTAATCATCAGTAAAACAAATACAAAAAACTAAACGGCTTTAGTTTGTAATAACAAGCTCTTTGTAGGCATAAAATTATGACAACTTAGCATTGGATCCAGTATGACCTCCTGCTTACTATGGAGGTCCATCTCGTCTCGGATGGCAGGTAATAAAGCTGATTAACATCTTTATTACCTTGCAATTTCGGAGTGAAGGCTATGCAGCCTTCACTCTTTTTTTATTAGTATTGTGTAAAAAGATAACTAAACCATTGCCCAATATCTTTTTAGAAATGGCAGCGCTAAGGCAAGCTCAATCAAGTGATTAAATAGGACGCGTCATGAAAATTTATTTAGTTTTGATTTAATCAGTTCTTACTCAGCACGCGGTATTATGCAGAAACATTTAATTATATTTTTCGTCTATGAACATGCGTGTAATAGCTACTGGTGGAACGTTCGACAAAACATATGATCCACTTAATGGAACATTGATTTTTTCTGAAAGCTGTGTACCTGAGCTTTTAACTCAAGCACGTTTGGCGAATGACATTTGTTTTGAAGCGCTATTTGCGCTTGATTCTTTGGACATGCAAGATAGCCATAGGCAAAAAGTCTTAGATGCGTGCCGAGCTTCAATAGAACAGCAGATTGTGATTATTCATGGCACCGACACCATGGATGCAACAGCAGAGGTGTTAGGCAATGCAAGGCTATCGCAAACTATAGTGCTGACAGGTGCCATGGTGCCACATCGTGTATTGCATTCCGATGCACAGTTTAATTTAGGTTTTGCTATCGCAGCTGCAAGCATGTTGCCATCTGGTGTATATGTTGCAATGAATGGACAGGTATTTCACTGGAACGAAGTGAAGAAAAATCGCGCCATTGGAAAATTTGAACGTAAATAAATTTTTAATGCGTTCTCGATAAAAACTTTTGTAGTAATCGAAATAAAGGCCCTATCGTTAAAACTAAAACAGCCATGCGCGAAACATGGAAGGCAGTCACGATAGGAACACCTAGTTCTAATGTCTTTGCAGTCAAACTCATTTCTGCAATGCCACCCGGTGCAGTAGCAAGTATGGCAGTGGCAAAATGCAAATCACAATATTCTGCTAACAACCAACCAAAACCCGCAGATACGATCAGAGCGAAAATAGTGCACACAGCGACACTTAACATAAAGCGAGGCGCACCACGTATGAAACTGGGTGTGAAGTGTGTGCCAAGTGAGAAACCTATAAATAACTGACCAGCATGACTCATCCAAGTTGGTAAGGCAGAGAGTGAAAAGTTAGAAGCGGTAATCGCTATGCTGACGAGTAATGGTCCAATTACCCAAGCATTTGGCCAACGTAATTTCTGTAAAACCAGCGCCGCAAAAGTAGTTAAACCAATTAATAAAATTAATCCTAATGGTTGAATGACGCGCGTCGCGGGTTCATAAGCATCTTGTCCATGCACATCAAAAAATTTCAGAGCAAAAGGAATAATCGCAACCACGAGCATGAGTCGCAGACTATGTGCAGCAGCGACATAATCAACCCGTGCATGATGTCGTGCTGCTTGTGCTGCCATTTCTGAAGCACCACCAATGGCCATACAAAAAAATGCCGTGCTACGTTGAATGCCTGATAAGCGGGCTAATAACCAAGCGCAAACTAATCCAAGCAATAAAGCAAACATCACCGCTATAAAAATAATGCTACTACGATTGAGTAAGATAGCAATTACACTGGGTGTGAAATATAAACCTAACACCGTTCCTATAGCCCATTGACCCGCAGCTCGAATTTGCCAAGGACATGTAAATGGAGCCTTGAGTAAACGTGCGGTAGCAGTTGCAAATAAAGGCCCTAACATCCAAGGTAGAGGCGAATGCCATACCTCAAATAATAGAGCTGCGAATAGCGCTAATAAGAGGCCAGCAAAGAGATGGATAAATGCTTGATAAGAAAAGCGATGCATAAGCGAGATTGTAACAAGCTCATCTTGCTAGGTTAGAAGTACAGCTTTTGTAATTGGAGTGCAAACCTAATATAGAAAAAAATAGAAAGCGAAAAAAAAGCCCGCTAGAGTGCGGGCTTTAAATCCACTCTCAATAAAGAGGCGGAGGAGACAAACGAATCATAGCAAGCGATAGGATATTTATCCGCTTTAGTTTCGTGATACACATTATAAGCAATTTTAATATCTCGTTGGTAATAGAGATTTTTTATTCAATCAGACTCGCCTAATTTAGAAACAAGATAATCCATCAGCACGCGTACTCTATGAGGAATTTGTCGATTACTCGGCAACATGGCATAAATACCTAACTCAGGCATGGAAAAATCCATCAGAATTTCTTTTACTTTTCCTGCAGTGAGAGCGGGTTGTGCAATGAAATCTGGTTGACAGGTAATGCCCAAACCTTGCGCCGCAGCCTCCGTTAAAACCTCACCATTGTTAGCAATGATCTGTGATCGAAGTGGGAAACTTTGTAATTTCCCATCAACCAGGAATTGCCAAGCTTGTTGACCGCCAACGATGGTGTAACCCAAGCATTGATGATGAATCAATTCGGATGGATGATTCGGAGTACCGCAACGAGCAAGATAATCAGGGGAGGCAATCACACATAAACGACTATGACTAATTTTTCGTACAACATCGCTGCTTTCTAATTTAGGTGTAATGCGTATGGATAAATCGATGCCATCTTCAATCAAATTCACACGCCTATCCGAGTAATCCATATCGACATTTACCTCAGGATAACGGCGGGCAAATTCTAATAAGTGCGGCATAACACGCTTTACCCCGAAACTGAGTGGCACACTGATACGAATTAGTCCCCTAGGGGTGAGCCGTTCTTGGGCTATACCCGTTTCAGCAGCATCGACCAAATTTAAAATAACGCGGCATTTCTCTAAATAACTGGCACCCTCAGAAGTCAAAGTTAAGCGCCGCGTACTGCGCGCCATAAGTTTGGTCCCCAAATGCACCTCTAACGCTGCAACTTGGCGCGTAATAACCGAACGTGCCACGCCTAGCTGTTTGGCAACTGCTGAAAAACTATTTAATTCTGCGACTCTGACAAAGACTCGCATGGCTTGTAATGTATCCATTGTTGCACTGAGAGCAATAAAGAATTGCTGATTGTCCCCTATTTATACTCTAGATGGTGGACTATAGTGCGATCTCACCCACCACGTAAAGCCGCCTCAGTATGAGCAACGCCATGCCTACTTTGTTTGTCCCCCACGGAGCGCCAACTTTTGCGTTACGACCGAGTGCGGCAGGTGCTGCTTTGGCAACGATGGCGAAAAAATTACCTGCTCCAAGAGCCATCATTATTGTTAGTCCGCATTGGGACACGGCTGTGCCCACAGTAGGCTCTTCAGCTCAACCGGAAACAGCGCATGATTTCGGTGGCTTCGCAGAGGAGCTTTACCGTATTCAATATCCAGCAACCGGATGTCCTGAAGGCGCACAGGAAGTGATAAAAGCAATTCATGCAGCAGGCTTGCCAGCAGAATTAGCGCCTAGACAAGGATTGGATCATGGAGCATGGGTGCCATTAAGACTAATGTTCCCAGAAGCGGACGTACCGGTTATTCCACTGTCATTACAAAGCAGGGGTGGACCACAACAAGCGTATCGCTTAGGTCTGGCCTTAGCTAAGCTTGGTGAAAAAGGGTTTTTAGTTATTGCCTCTGGCAACTTGACGCATAACCTTCAAGACTATTTTGTTGCGAGTAGAAATGATGGGCAAACACCATCCTATGTACGTGATTTCGCAGAATGGATAGCAGACCGTGTAGAAAATCAAGGTCTAGAAGATATGTTGAATTATCGTGTAACAGCACCAAATGCAGCACGCGCTCATCCAACTGATGAGCATTTATTGCCTTTATATGTTGCATGGGGTGCAGCAGGAGCAGACGCAAAAGCAGAGCGCTTTTATTCTGGTATTGATGATTATGTACTAGCGATGGATGCCTATACATTCACGCCACAACATGCAGCATGATGATGCATGAATAGGAGTTTGAACATGAATGAAAATCCTGTAAGTACGTATACCGGTACAGCGAAAATTCTGCACTGGCTAATGGCATTGTTAATATTTGCCATGCTTGGGCTAGGTTTCTATATGAGCGACTTACCACTTTCGCCTCAAAAGCTACAACTGTATTCATGGCATAAATGGGCAGGTGTATCTGCATTCTTATTGCTGGTAATCAGACTGGCTTGGCGCATATCGCATCAGCCACCTGCATTACCAACACAGACGCCAAAAATTCAGCAATGGGCAGCGCATCTAGGACACGGTTCCTTATATGTGTTGATGTTGGTGATTCCACTTTCAGGATGGTTGATGAGTTCAGCAAAAGGATTTCAAACCGTTTGGTTTGGTTTACTACCTATTCCTGACTTGTTAGAAAAGAACAAAGAGCTGGGCGCAGTATTAGCGGAAGTTCATGAATTATTGAACATCGTCTTGATTCTTGTTTTGCTTATTCATATTGCTGCTGCGATCAAGCATCATGTCCTCGATAAAGACAATACGCTACGTCGCATGTTACCAAGTAAGTCATCGTCAACTACGCAAGATGAATAGCAATAGAAGTTTAGAGATTAGGCTTTATTGTAATTTTTAATCCATATAGTTTTATATGTTCCGCAGTTCAGCAATATCGAGTAAATAGTTTCACTAAATTTCATTCACAACAGGAGATTCAACATGAAAAAAATCACACAATGTCTAAGTACTTTACTTTTAACATTGACCGCATCAGCTGCATTAGCAGCACCAGAAACTTATGTAATAGATGGTTCACATACCTACCCACGTTTTTCTTATAGCCATTTAGGTTTATCAACGCAGTTATCACGCTTTAATACCACTACAGGTAAAGTCGTATTTGATAAAGCAGCGAAATCTGGATCAGTAGATATAGAAATTGATGCAAAATCTGTAGACACTGGCTCTACACTGTTTAACCAGCACATACAAGGTGAAGATTTTTTAGATACCGCTAAATATCCTAAAGCGATTTTCAAATCTACTAATGTAGTTTTTGAGGGCGAAAAGCCAGTTAAGATTGAAGGTAATCTCACTATCAAAGGCGTAACAAAGCCGGTTACCTTAACCGTCACTTCATTCCAAGCTATGCCACATCCTATGCAAAAGAAAGATGCAATTGGTGCGAATGCTTACACTACGATTAAGCGTTCAGAATTCAATGCAGGAAAATATGCGCCAAACGTTGGTGATGAAGTGAGAATTGATATTGCGATAGAAGCGATTAAGCAATAAATCTATGTTTAACAAAAAATGCCGCACAAAAAATGCCGCCTACGGGCGGCATTTTTTATGAATTATTTGCCTATACAAAAGCGACTAAAAATCGCACCAAGTAAATCATCAGAAGTGAATTCACCAGTAATACTGTTTAAACTATCTTGCGCCAAGCGACATTCTTCCGCAAACAAATCCAGTGACTGATCACTTTGTTCAGCCAGCTTAGCCGCAACATCAAGATGAGATTGCGCAGTTTGCAAAGCAATTAAATGTCTTTCACGTGCAAGAAAAGCAGACTCGCCCGTTTGCTGCCAACCTGCGATAGAGAGTAATTCTTTGCGCAACAACTCCAACCCAGTATGTTCTGCTGCAGAGAGATAAATATGGGTTGCATCAGGTAGCGTTTCAGACATGGCACGATGACCAGATAAATCAATTTTATTCCAGATACGTAGGATGGGAATGTTACTTGGAAGTCGCGAAAGAATTTCATCATCGCCGCGAGTAGGTCCACGGCTCGCATCCAAGATATGCATAATCACATCAGCGTTAGCTAATGCATCCCACGTGCGCGATATACCAATCCTTTCCACTTCATCCGATGCTTCATCTTCATCACGTATACCTGCCGTATCAATAATATTTATAGGAATACCATCGACCAGTATGGTTTCAATAATTTTATCGCGCGTGGTACCAGCAACAGAAGTCACAATCGCCACATCTGAGCCAGCTAATGCATTTAATAACGAACTTTTACCTACATTCGGTTGACCAGCCAGAACTACCTTGAGACCTTCACGCAAAACAGAACCTTGTGCGGCTTGTGAAAAAACTTTGGCTAAAGTCTCGCGAATAATTTGTAACTGCCCTCGTGCATTTGATTTTTCCAAAAATTCAATTTCTTCTTCCGGAAAATCGAGCGTAGCTTCAACTAATAAACGTAGGGCGACCACTTGCTCAACCAAAGCGCGGATTTGATCAGAAAACGCACCGGACAAAGATTGCTGCGCAAGTTTAGCAGCGGCTTCACTTGATGCTTCGATGAGATCGGATACCGCTTCTGCCTGAGCCAGATCGAGCTTGTCGTTTAAGAAAGCTCGGTATGTAAATTCACCTGGTAAGGCTAAGCGTAGCTCGTACTCTGCCCCAGCTTCCAAGCATCGGTCTAATAGCATTTGCATGACTACCGGTCCGCCATGGCCTTGTAATTCCAATACTTCTTCACCGGTATAAGAATGCGGTGCGACGAAATACAGAGCTAGTCCACTATCAATCACGCTGCTATCAGCGCGTATAAAGTCGGTATAGGTGGCATGCCTTGGTGTTAACTGCAAAGCGTGTGTAGATGCCTGCGGTTGTTTGCAAACAGCCTGCGCAATAGGCATCAGGTTTTTACCAGAGATGCGGACTATGCCTATGCCGCCACGACCCGGGGCTGTAGCAATGGCTACGATAGGAGAGGAATCAAGTTTCATTCCCTAATTTTAGCCTGATTAAAAAAAAATCCGCGCTGAGCATTCAGCGCGGATTGGTATTGAACAAAAAGCTCAGCAATCAATTAGGATTTTTCAAGCGTAGATTTTTTTGTTATTGCCCACTGCTGTCCAATTGATAAAATATTATTCACAACCCAATATAAAACTAAACCTGATGGGAAGAAGAAAAACATAAATGAAAAAGCGATAGGCATAAACAGCATGACCTTGGCTTGAATCGGATCAGGTGGTGTTGGATTGAGCTTAGTCTGAATAAACATAGAGACTGCCATCAAAATAGGTAGCAGACCAACAGGCATATTGATGCCAGGTATAACACCAAATAAAGTATCAGGTGCGGATAAGTCATCTATCCATCCTAACCAAGGCGCATTGCGCATTTCTACGCTTGCAAGTAGCACCCAGTAAAGAGCAATGAACACTGGAATTTGCACAAGGATTGGTAAACAACCACCAAGAGGATTTATTTTTTCTGTTTTATATAAATCCATCATTGCTGCATTCATTTTTTGTGGATCATTTTTATGACGCTCACGTATCGCAGTCATTTTTGGTGTGACGAGTTTCATCTTCGCCATACTTCTATAACTTGCTGCTGAGAGAGGGAAAAAAGCGAGCTTAATTAAAATGGTGAGAACAATAATTGTCCAACCCCAATTACCCAATACGAAATAAATATAATCCATTAAACCAAAGATAGGTTTAGCAATAATTGTTAACCAACCATAATCTTTGACTAAATCAAAATCAGTCGCAAACTTTTCTAATAATGCGGATTCTTGTGGGCCAGCATAAATTTTTCCACTTTGAGCAAGACTCGCTGCAGGGGCAATCGTACCCAACTTCATAATGGCGCCAACAGCATAAAGATGCGCATCAATTTTCTTCGTGAATAATTCACTTGATACTTTATCTTCAGGCAAAAAAGCGGAAACAAAATAATGCTGCACCATTGCGATCCAACCATACTCAACTAATTTGGCAGGAGGATTTTTCCCTTTTTCTATGTCTTCATAAGACACTTTTTGAAATTTTTCTAGCTCGCTATAAATAGCGGGTCCACTAAAGGTGCTGTAAAACATAGAGTCGCCATCTAGCTTCGCATCATCACGCACAATCTGCACATAGACTGATGGTGTAATTGCTGTATCGGTCGTGTTACGAACCTCATGCTTAAGATCGATTTCATATTCACCTTTTTTAAAGGTGTAGGTCTTAGTGAGTTTTACGCCGTTCACTTCTGCATCAAGCACAACTTGTAGCTTATCTGCTTGGTCTAAGTTGCGAGTACCAGGACGCACAGTGAATAAAGATTTATGGTTAGGAAAAGCACCGCCTATCAATCCACTTTGCGCTGTATAGATACGGGTCCCTGCATTTTCTAACAGTACAAAATTTTTAGTTGGGTCCTTCGCGTCTTTATGTTTAATTAGTTCTAGTCGCGTCAACTCTCCACCAGCAGTATTAATTTCAGCTTTGACTAAGTCGGTAGTGATGACAATGATTTCACCATTTTTAGCTGCAGTGGCAGCACCGACGGGTACATCACTGGTTGCTGGATTAGTGTTTGTGTTGGCTACTGTCGTTTGCGGCAAACTAGCATCAGACTTAGCGCTTGTGGTTGATGCAGGTGCTTGTTGTGCAGGGGGGGTCACAGAAAATAAAGATGGACCTCCGTTAGAACGCGTCCAAGAGTCCCACAACATTAAGATCGATAGTGGAAACACCACCCACAAAATTGTACGTTTGATATCCATATGATCTTTACTTAAATAAGAATTTAAAAATGATGCGGCACTTTGCACTTAGCATGCGAGTGTGCGTGAAAAGAAAATTTTTCTGGAACGGGATCTAAGCCGCCCGCATGCCAAGGGTGACATTTGCATAAACGTGTAGTGGCAAGCAGGGAGCCTTTTAGACTGCCGTGCTTGGCAATCGACTGCGCTGCATAGTCTGCGCAACTAGGGAAAAAACGGCAGTTTTGTCCCAGCAGTGGGCTGATGAAATATTTATAAGCGCGTAACAGGAGCAACAACAAGTGCTTCATGATGTGAGATCTTTTAGCTGCGAATAAAACAATTGTGAAACTTCATCATAGATTAATCTTTTTTGCTGACGCGAACTTGCGCTCTGTGGTCGCGTTCCGAATGGCTTGCTTAGCCTGACTATGCAATCTATCGTTGGAAGTGCAGTCTGCCTAAAAATTTCTCGGGCAATGCGCTTAATTGCATTACGCGTTACTGCTCGAGGAGCAAGTCGTTTTGCAACCACCACACCTAGACGCGCATGTTCAAGACTGTTAGGTCGAACGTATAAAACGAAATGCTTACTTTTGTACGCTGGTCGCAAATGAAAAACGGATGAAAAATCATCCGTTTTTACGATACGCCTACGCCTGTCGTAGTCTCTCGGACGTTCGCCGGTCAAGCCAGCAGGCAAGGATATGCAATCCGCTTATGCAGCAAGGCGCTTACGGCCTTTTGCACGACGAGCATTAAGCACAGCACGGCCACCACGGGTCGCCATACGAGCACGAAAGCCGTGAGTACGCTTGCGACGAACAACTGAGGGTTGATAAGTACGTTTCATTTTGAGTCTCGCTAATCGGGAGCAGCTAGGAAAAAATAAAGGGCCTAAACTAAAGCCATATTACGGTGGTTATGACCTGAGCCTGCGCAGAGCGCAGGGAACCTTGAATTAGACAACATTTTCTGCATATCTGTCAATAAGTTAGAGTAGATTTGCTATCAGTTTCAGATTAACTGATTGCTAATTAAACAACTTAAAAAAGCTTACTGCGTTGGTTTTGTCATCCTTACTACGTTAACCAATTCAAGCTGCTAAATACTTAGGCAATAGGAATGAGTTAATAGGGATAGAGTCGTCATTTTTGTGGCATAGAATAAATTTTTGATTCGATAGCGCAGCAGATTTTTCTAATGTGATAAGGCTTCATTGCTTAGTCTCATAGGAATCAAGAGCTTAGCGAATACAAATGTTGATGACATAAATGCATTGCTATTTAATAAACAAAATTAGATCGATTTTCGGAATCTGCCTGTGGATAACTTGGCATGAGAAGAGTAAAATAGACCCTCAATTCGAAGCGCAACAACCCACTGCTGTGCGTGCTGTAAAACAAACTAGAGCGATTTTATAAACCGCTCGTAAATAGAAAAAACATGGAAGAATTTTGGCAGACTTGCTCAACACGCCTTGAGCAAGAACTGACTCCACAACAATTCAGTGCTTGGATCAAGCCTTTAGCGCCCCTAGATTTCGAGGATGGGCGTTTGAGAATTGTTGCGCCTAATCGTTTCAAGTTGGATTGGGTAAAAACACAGTTTGCAGATCGCATCACCAGTATTGCTATTGATTTTTGGCAGGGTCCAGTGGATGTGCAGTTTGTATTAGACCCACGCGGAATCAATAAAAAGCCTGCTAGCTTGGGTTCAGCAAGCTCAGTAAGTGCACCAAGCTCAGCCGTAACAAATGCAGATGCGCATGCAACAGTGCCGCATATGCGTGCTGAGCCGGTTGAAGAAAATAATACGCGACGCGATCAAAGCAGAATTAATTCTGCGCTAACGTTTGATAGCTTTGTGACTGGTAAGGCAAATCAATTAGCACGTGCAGCAGCAATACAAGTAGCGAGTAACCCAGGTAGTTCATACAACCCTTTGTTTTTATATGGTGGTGTGAGATTAGGTAAGACGCACTTGATACATGCGATAGGCAATCAAATATTAGCGGACAATCCTGCTGTGAAGATTCGCTATATACATGCAGAACAATATGTACGTGATGTGGTGACGGCTTATCAACGTAAAGGCTTTGATGATTTCAAACGTTATTATCATTCACTAGATTTACTATTGATTGATGACATACAGTTTTTTTGCGGTAAAAATCGTACGCAAGAAGAATTTTTCTATGCTTTTGAAGCGCTAATTGCAGCTAAAAAACAAATTATTATTACGAGTGATACCTATCCAAAAGAAATCACAGGAATGGATGATAGATTGATTTCTCGCTTTGACTCTGGACTTACCGTCGCGGTTGAGCCGCCAGAGTTAGAAATGCGTGTAGCAATTTTATTGAAAAAAGCATTACAAGAAGGTGCAGCATTTTCTGATGATGTAGCGTTTTTTGTAGCTAAACATTTGCGCTCGAATGTACGAGAGTTAGAAGGTGCATTGAGAAAAATTCTGGCTTACTCACGCTTTCATGGCAAAGACATCACGATAGATTTAGTTAAAGACGCATTAAAAGATTTATTGTCGGTACAGAATCGACAAATCTCAGTTGAGAACATACAAAAAACGGTAGCCGATTTTTTCAATATAAAAATCGCAGATATGTATTCAAAAAAACGCCCTGCAAATATTGCAAGGCCACGCCAGATTGCTATGTATTTGGCGAAAGAGTTGACACAAAAAAGTTTGCCAGAAATCGGCGAGTTATTTGGTGGGAGAGATCACACCACGGTGTTACATGCAGTGCGTAAGATAGCTGCAGATAGAAGTAAGAGCCCAGAGTGTAATCATGAGCTTCATGTATTAGAACAAACCCTAAAAGGTTGACGTAGGCAATACGCGTCTTGCAACAAAAATAAACAACCAGATTTTTAACTCTGGATTGTTCTGCGAAAGGAAAACACAATGCAATTGGTAAAAGCAACCAGAGACGCGTTATTGCGCCCTCTGCAAATTGTGAGTGGTATTGTCGAGCGTCGGCATACATTGCCGATTCTGGCCAATATCCTCATCCGCAAAGACGGATCTAAGGTCACTCTCTTATCAACCGATATCGAAGTGCAAATCAGTACGCATGCAGAAATTGGTTCAGGTAGTGATGTGACGGCAACGACAGTGGCTGCTCGTAAGCTACTCGATATTTTGCGTGCTCTGCCTGATACACAAGAAGTGTCACTCAGCATGACAAATAAGCGTTTGACTGTGCAATCAGGGAAATCCCGCTTTGCATTACAGACTTTGGCGGCAGAAGAATTTCCTACTGTCGCAGTAGCCGATACGTACAACACGCATGTGAGCTTGCCGCAAAAAACGCTCAAGCATTTATTCAACATGGTGCATTTTTCCATGGCACAGCAAGATATTCGTTACTACTTAAATGGACTGTTATTGGTCGTTGAAGGTAATAACATCATTGCGGTTGCAACGGATGGACATAGACTAGCTTTTTGTCAAATTGCAACCGAACAGCAATTTACGCGGCAAGAAGTCATCATTCCTCGTAAAACGATTATGGAATTGCAGCGCTTGTTAGAAGAAACAGATGATGTAGTGGAAATACAAATCGCAGCTAATCAAGTTAAATTTACTTTCTCTCAGATAGAACTGATTTCTAAATTAGTAGAAGGTAAATTCCCTGATTACACCCGCGTTATTCCTAAGGGATATAAAAACAACTTCACATTGAATCGTGATTTATTGCTGCGTTCTTTACAGCGAACAGCAATCATGACTTCAGATAAATTTAAAGGTGTGCGTTGCATTATCGCGCCCGAGAGTTTGAAGATCAGTTCAACCAATGCAGATCAAGAAGAAGCTGTTGAAGAACTTGAAATTGAATACGCTGGTGATAGCGTAGATATCGGATTCAATGTTAGCTATTTACTTGATGTGCTCAATAACTTGAAATGCGACAGCATTAATATCGCTTTAGGTGATGCGAATTCTTCTGCGCTCATCACTATTCCGGATGATGCTGATTTCAAATATGTTGTCATGCCAATGCGAATTTAATCGCTCAAAATAAAAATCTATTTGCGAAGGAGCTTGGCTGGCTCCTTCATTTTATTTTCACCACTGTATTTTGTATCTGACTTATCGAAGGTAGCCATGTCTGCAAGTTCATCAGAAAACACGAATCAAGCAAATCAATACGGCGCATCATCTATTCAAATCCTTGAAGGCCTTGAGGCAGTAAGAAAACGGCCGGGTATGTACATCGGCGACACCTCAGATGGTACGGGTTTGCATCACTTAGTTTTTGAAGTCTTAGATAACTCGATTGATGAATCCTTAGCAGGACACTGCACAGAAATTCATGTCACGATTCATTCCGACAATTCAATTTCTATTACAGACAATGGGCGTGGTATTCCTACTGGTATTAAGTGGGATGACAAGCATGAGCCTAAGCGTAGCGCAGCTGAAATTGTTATGACGGAATTACATGCAGGTGGCAAGTTTGACCAGAACTCTTATAAAGTCTCTGGTGGTTTGCATGGTGTGGGTGTCTCTTGTGTGAATGCTTTATCAAAGTTATTGCAGTTAACTGTGCGCAGAGATGGTAAGCAGCATTACATGGAGTTTGTACGTGGTGTTCCTCAAAACAGAGAAATCATTACACAAGATGGACATGAGGTATCACCAATAAAAGTAACTGGTGATACGGATAAGCGTGGTACAGCAGTTCATTTTTGGGCAGACGAAGAAATTTTTTCACATGTAGAATTTCATTACGACATATTAGCCAAGCGTATACGTGAACTGTCATTCTTAAACAATGGCGTGCACATTAAATTAACAGATCAACGCACAGGTAAAGAAGAAGACTTTGCGTTTGAAGGCGGTACACGCGGCTTTGTTGAATACATTAATAAAAATAAATCTGTATTGCATCCCACTATTTTCCAAGCCACTGGTGAGCGTTTGTCAGACCAAGGCACGATGATTAGCGTCGATGTGTCCATGCAATGGAATGATGCTTACAACGAGCAAGTCTTGTGCTTCACGAACAATATTCCACAACGCGATGGCGGTACCCATCTCACAGGTCTGCGTGCAGCAATGACGCGCGTGATTAATAAATATATTGAAGAGCATGAATTTGCTAAGAAAGCCAAAGTAGAAATTTCTGGCGATGACATGCGCGAAGGACTGACATGCGTACTCTCAGTAAAAGTCCCCGAGCCTAAATTTAGTTCGCAAACTAAAGACAAACTGGTTTCATCAGAAGTGCGTGGTCCAGTCGAAGAAGTAGTAGCAAAAACCTTAACTGAGTATTTGCTAGAAAAACCGCATGACGCAAAAATCATTTGCTCGAAAATTGTAGAAGCAGCACGTGCGCGTGAAGCAGCACGCAAAGCACGTGAATTGACTCGTCGTAAGGGCGTGATGGATGGTTTGGGTTTATCAGCCAAGCTTGCAGATTGCCAGGAAAAAGATCCAGCTTTATGTGAACTGTATATCGTCGAGGGTGATTCAGCGGGAGGCTCGGCTAAGCAAGGACGTGATCGTAAGTTTCAAGCGATTCTTCCTTTGCGCGGTAAAGTTTTGAACGTAGAGAAAGCGCGCTTTGAAAAAATGTTGTCGTCTGAGCAGATTACAACTTTGATTGCGACGCTAGGCACTTCTATCGGTGCGGATGAATTTAACATTGATAAATTGCGTTATCACCGCATCATCATCATGACCGATGCGGACGTCGATGGCGCCCATATTCGCACCTTACTGCTGACGTTGTTGTATCGTCAAATGCCTTTATTAGTCGAGCGTGGTCATATCTATATTGCGCAGCCGCCACTCTATAAAGTCAAACACGGACGCGATGAGCGTTATCTAAAAGATGACTTAGAAGAAGCCAGCTACATGATGCAGATTGCATTAAATGATGCAGAGCTTATTCCTGCAGAAAACAGTGTACCGATTTCTGGTGATGCATTATCTGAACTGGTTCGTAAATACAATACAGCGAATGCCATCATACGGCGCTTGTCGCGTGCAATTGATCATGCTGCCTTGTCTGCCATCATGACCGGTGTGACATTAGATTTATCGAATGCAGAATTAGCACAACAATCTGCTGCCGAGATGAGTAAAGCTATCAATGACCCAGCAGTTGAGGTTGTACTTAGTGTAGATGAGCTTTCTGACAATCGTATGTTGCGTATACAGCGTAGATTGCATGGCAATATGAAAGTCAGTGTCATCGATGCAGATTTTGTGCGTGGTGCCGACTATAGTGTATTAGCCGAGGCTGCGGCCACATTCAAAGGATTGATTCGACCTGGTGCAATGGTGCGACGTGGCACCGGAGATAAAAAACGTGAATCAGCCATTATAGATTTTCATCATGCGATGGCTTGGTTGCGTGAAGAAGCTGAA
>JAIXOW010000203.1 GCA_027486615.1 Oxalobacteraceae bacterium
AAATGCAATTGTAAAATAATTATGTTGCAGAAGTTTGAGAAGAAACGAATCATTCTGATTTCGTGATCCCCCCCCCCCTTATCTTTACGTTGATAAAGATTTTGTTAAATGTTAAAAAATTTGAATCTCAAAAATGCAATACATTATAAACAGAAGAAGTGGAGGTTTTCTTGATGCTTTAATTTGGGTTTCATTGATCCTGAACTTATTTAAGCTGAAATGCAATTGTAAAATAATTATGTTGCAGAAGTTTGAGAAGAAACGAATCATTCTGATTTCGTGATCCCCCCCCCCCCTTATCTTTACGTTGATAAAGATTTTGTTAAACGTAAAAAATTTGAGGAACGATATTGTAATTTTGCAACGTAAATTATAATTTTCTTTATTAACGTTTACTCATGTTTTTGGAAATTGAGCACCGAATGCAATTAAAGCAAGTAAATTATAATTTTCTTTATTAACTTTTTTTATTTTTTAATTGCGTCCAATTGATCTTCGATAGACTTTTTGTCTTCAATTGCTTTGAAAGCTTTGTATGATTTATGATCAACTTATTTAAGCTGATAAGAGTAGGTACTACATCACCCCCGTTATCTTTGATTAAACTTCAATGTGTTTGAATTTGTTGTTAAGTCGAAGAAAATAATTATCGTTCCAGGCCAATTGTAGTACATGTGAGTAAGCTTGTAAGTGAATTAAGTCTAATTCTATCGATACCTGTGCTCGCCAATTCATATTTTCGGATACCTTGATAAGTTCCAAGTTGCGGAACGAAAAATATGTAATTGAGAACGATTTAATTTATTATCGTCGTGCATCCTCCCCTTTCCCCTCCCTCTTTACGTTGATGAAGATTAGAATTTTCCATAAATCTGACTTGTTAGCTTCCTAAGAGAATAGGACAGAAAAGTTTTCGCTACAAATAATGACATGGTATTTGGATTATATAATAGATTGTATGAAATTTAACGTTCTTTAAGTTTCCGCTTTGCAACCATACTTCTCTAGATAAATGTTTATGTGTTTTCATGTAATTATTTGAAAGATGTATTGTTTTTTAATAATGAGTGAAGATGAACTGCGTCGAAGAATGATCTATACTCAAAACGTATTCTGAGACTAAAACCGGATCCTAAGACCACATCGAATGGTTCGGAATCTTCGGACGTTAGAGTCGTGCAATTTGAAGCTGGAAATGAACTTGAACACTGGTTAATCGATTGTATTTGTCATGAGGAGAGATGTATACGCTGATGATAATAAATGTAATACTTAACAACAATTTTTGTGAAACTTTGAAACGAAGCAATGTTTTGCTTTTCTTAGAAAGACGAAAGAGATAATTTCTTAAAAACGATACGATTTGATTAATTGAAAAGTTAGCATTGGTATCATACACATCGATTCGGTTACATTTCCTGCGGTTGAAATTGGGATTTAATGGGTATTTGAAATTATCAATTGATTTCCTGATTACTGTAAGAGATAAAACTCGGTTTAGTTGAAACTGTTATGCTTTCCCAAATTGAGTGTTTCAACTGGAAAATCCCTAAACGATTCTATAATTAATTTAAATTCAGACACTTATTCTAGCATAATTATTCGAGCAATTATGATCTTTGCAAAGTAATTGGTTTACATGATTATAAGGTTATATGTCCACGCTCATTTTAACCTGTCTTCGATCTCCCTTAACAATAACTTGAACAAGTAATGTTTTATGCTGGCCATCTTCGGTAAGCTGTCTTTTTACCCTCCCCTGCACCATGCAGTGAAGAGACATTCAGTTATTTGGGACTGGCATTTTGAATTGAAAAAGAAATTTCTTTAAGTTTCCGCTTTGCAATCGTACTTTTTTACTGTACTTTTTATAGTACAGTATTATATTGTTGTAAATTATAAACAAACATGTCCACGCTCATTTCAAACTGTCTTCGATCTCCCTTAACAATATCTTGAACAAGTAATGTTTTAAGCTGGCCATGTTCGGTATCATAATTCAGAATTCTGAACTATGAATTCTATCTACAAAAAACCATCAAACACTACACTATACAGTGAAGAGACATTCAGTTATTTGGGACTGGCATTCTGAATTGAAAAAGAAACTTCTTTAAGTTTCCGCTTTGCAACCATACTTTTCTACTGTACTTTTTACAATATTTGCAGATAGCACTCACATTATTTTCACTTGAATATTGAGAAGTTTTCCGTTTGAGTTCATCGGTAACCCTGTGCTTGTATGTGTAGCTGAAAGTAGTTGCGGCAAATCCTGTTTTGAATAACTGAAGTTACGTTCCCATACCCTTCAGTAACTCTGCTACTGGTATCCCTTTCCCACCCTGTCTAATTTTATTTTCAACAAAATAATTCACTTGAAAGCAATATTCATTTTTTTGAGAAATTGTCGTCACTTTTTTACACAAAATTACAATTTCTGTTTCGTTTTGACGTGACAATGAACTGATCTGAGTCTTTAAAACAGTATTATAAAGAAGACAAAAACGATTACAGAGAAAGTATTTGAGAACTCTAAAAAAGAAGACAAAAACGATTACAGAGAAAGTATTTGAGAAATCTAAAGTCATTTCCTATACCTTTCCCTACCCTCCCCTACATGTAACCCTTCCTCAATTTTGAAACCCCTGTAATAGACGAAATTGTTTTGGAC
>JAIXOW010000108.1 GCA_027486615.1 Oxalobacteraceae bacterium
CCCCCTCCCCCCTCCCTTCCCTCCTTTTTTTTGGCGGGGGGTTGGCAATACGTCTAGTCATTTCATGACCCGTTTTTTTCCTTTTCCAGAGTTGATTGACATTCCGTACGGTACGGGATCGCTCTACGTCCAAAGTCCGGATCCCGGATCTCTGCGTCGCGAGGCCCGCTCTCTCAACGTCACGGAACGCGAGGAGGCCACCGTCGTGCAGTATCTGTCTCTCGGCGGTCACTCGAAATTTACCGGACTCGATTCCGGTCGCCGACCGGATCGCATCTTGTCGAGCATTCACGCGGGACCCGGACAAGCTGTCTTTGGTTACACCAACGTTCAGAGAGCCGATCTGACCCTATCTTTTAGACGCCGACCGGAGGAGGATCCGGAAACCACTCCTCGGACTCGTCTGCACTTTCACAATTACCACGGAGACCACTGGCACTATGTCGGTCACAGGGAGGGTTGCAAGTCTACCAAGAACATGTACCTCTCGTTCGACCTCAACGAGGAAACGGAGACCATGGATTCTTTTCGAAGGGCCTACGCAGAAGCCATGACAGCCGTCAGACCCTCCCAAGTGACCTTCAGCTATCACGTTTCTTACACTTGCGACTGGTTTCACGATACCCCCTTGCCCTCTCTCAACGAGGGAGTCGAAGGGCCTACCTACCGCAACGTCACCGAGCTGCTGGCGGCAGAGCGGGGCCAAGAATTTTACGAGCCACCTCCCAGGCAGCAACAATTTTTGAAAAAATCCGTTCTCGTTCGAGATATCGTGGCCGGAAAGATCCAGGGGTTTGTGACGCTTCGCGGAGGCCGAGAGTCGAAGAAAAAAAACAGCACACCGGCTCAGAAACACTTTGGGTGTTGCGTTCAAAATTACGCTCCCTCCAGTCGAGAAATTTCCGACTACACCAAATCTCAGATTGCCGAGTACTACGGACTAGACGAGGAAGGAGTGGAGGCCTTTTTGGCCAAGCAGCCATCCAGAACTCTCAACTCGACGACCTTTCACGCTGAGGAGACCATCTCTACGGCCTACCTTTGCTGGCTCATCAAGCACCGCGGATTTGTCGATTTCGAAATCACCCACTTTCTCTGGTACAAGTTTGGATCTCAGCCTCGCGAGTTCATCGAGTCTCTGCTCCAGCTGAGACACCGCCTCAAGAAGGAAGGCAACGTCGCGGCGGCCGAAGCCGTCAAGCTGATTGTCAACAGCGACTACGGGTAATTGAATGACAAATTGTTTTAAGAAATTAAACATCATTAAGTTTTTTCCGGTATTAACGACATTTTTTTTCTTGTTTAGTTTTCAGTGCATCCAAGCCTGCGACTACGACGACACCAAGCTGGTGACGGGGGAAAATTTGGTTCGACACCGGACCACCAAATTTGCCCACCTCTCGCTCAAGCACATTAGCCTCATCGGAGTGGTGAGAATGAAAGTCAAGGGTAAAAAGAAAAAAAGGCCGGCACAAGAACTCTGCACTCGGCCAACTTTGGCCTCTTCGTTTTTTGACGACGCCGCTGCCGTTGCCCCCGTTGACGACGACGAAGACGACGAAGAGATGGAAGACGACGACGGGTACGACCAAAACGGAGAGGAGTTGGAGAGGGGAATGAGCGAGTCCGAGTACGATTCCGATAGCGAGGAGGATGAAGAGGATAGACCTGTCGATACTTCCGGCGACGTTTCTGAAATGCTGGTTGCAGAGCGAGAACAAGAGGAAGAAGAGATTGTGGTTGTCGGTCACGATCACACTTATTCTTGTAACAAGAGCGTTGTCGCGACGACGGCGAGAAAGAAAAGAAAGATTGCCACCACCAGCGAGTGGAGAAAAAAGTCTCACTACCGTTACTCTTTTCTCTACTCCATGGTCAGCAGCGGGGTGACTAAAAAAATTCGAAACTGCATTTCCAAGGCCGTGGCCATTCTCAGCAATTCAAAAACCATTATCCTCGGTCACGTAAATTTTTTGCTAGAGTGTCTCGATCCCCGTCTGGCCCAGCTCTGCTACATGGACACGGACAGCTGCATCTTTAGCTTCACCCATCCGTCTTTGGAGGACAATTTGCTGCCGGAAAAAAAAGAGAGGTGGGCGGAAGAAAACATCATTGCCGACGAGACGGGAGAAAACAGCTGTCACGGAAAGCTCAAGTTGGAGGGAACCTTTCGGGTGGGGCTGTTTAAGGCTCTAAAAATTTACCGGCTCTTTACCACCAGCCAATTTCAGGAAGAGCAAAAGAGCCAGAGCTGCTACACTAGATGCAAGGGCGTCAACAGAAACATTGCCAAAGTCATTCCCAACGCCGTTTTCGATAAGGAATCCGTCGAAACCGTGGTGGTGCATAGGTCGTGCTTGAGACCTTCTCGGACAGGAGAAATGCTCATTGCCCACGAGTGCAAGAGTCTGGCTGCTCCCTTCAATCTCAAGCGTCACGTTCACAGCGACGGTATTCACACGTTTCCCATCTCTTATGTTGCAGACAACGAAGACGAGATCGACGGCGGCGACGACGACGACGACGATGGAGAAGGTCAAGGCTCACTTTGAAAAGACTCTTGAAAAAAAAGGCGTCGCCCTGACTGCTCAGCAGCTTCTCGAGCACGCTCGTCTGAAGAAATTAGAAGGAGTTACGAAGAAAAAAATTTATAAATTTTTACAAACGCACCCCATTGTTGCACACTTTTCTACCGCACGAAAAAACGCGCACTTTCAGTCGGCGACGGTCATGCGTCCCGGCGTCTTTCAAATTGACTATGCAGAGTTTCACAAAAATTGGTTCATGTCAAATAAAGGCTCTACGGGATTCTTGGTTGCCGTAGAAAATTTTACAAACAAGTTATTTGCCGTTCCTAGCACGGGAAAGGGAACCAAGCAATGGGTCAAGGCCATTTCCGAATTTGTGGAAAACACGAGAAACGTTCGCGTCATTCTCTCCGATCGCGACTCGGTAGCTAAAAGTTCAAAGTTTAGAAAAAAAATTCAGCAAGATTACAACATAAAGTGGTTGTTTTTGCGCAAGGGACACAAAGCCTATCTGGCCGAACGCTACGTTAGATTTCTCAAGACCAAACTGAGTCAGGCTCTCCGACAAAAGGGGGGAAAATCTTGGGTAGATTTTTTGCGAGAGATATGCAAAGAGTACAATCGAAGCAAGGTAGAGGGAACCTCCTTTCGGAGACAAGCCGTCAACCAAGCGAATTTTTCGCAATTTTTAAGTCAGCTGTTAAAAACAAAAGAGCCGGAACTGCTCTTCAATTCTAGCAAGGCCGGACCTTTTGTCCAGGAATCTTGGAACAAAAAAATTTTCAAGTTTGATTTGGGGCAGCGAGTGCTCTTGTCCAGAGTTGCCAACTGGGTAGATGCCGGCGAAAAAATGCGCGTCTTTACTCGTCCCAGTGTGAGAGGGAGTTTTGGGTATCGCGTTTTTACAGTCGGAGCTAGACAACTAAGAGCGACGAAAAATTTTAAGTCTCTCGTTCCGGTTTACAGTCTTCTCGAGCTGGGACCCTCTCTTCACTTTTACGCCAACGAATTAAAAAATGCGCCACCGTCTCTCGTTTCAGAGCAGCCACCGCCTCAAAAACAACAATAATCCAAAACAATGCATCTCCAGCTGACAGGTCGACTCGAGCCAGGAGAAACGCACGCCACCATCGATCTTGACGCCGGCGACATTTTCTCGGGGAAAAAAGCCATTGTCTTGACCCTGCTTAACGTCAGCTTCTGCTCACAGATTGATCACGATCACTTTCCGCCGCCGGTAACCGCAATGTATCCGGTAAATCCCAACCGCTATCAAGAAACTGTAACCGTTCTCAAAAGATCGAGAAGAGAGATTCTAGTCGACGACGACGAGCCGAGAGAAAAGAGAAGCTCGGAACTCCTTCCCATGCAACTCAGATATTACGCCGGATTTCGAAAAATAATTTTTGACTTTGAGATTGTCGACTTTAAAAGTAAAAGTCCGCGAACGATAATCGAGCAAGTGCTAGCCGGCCAACACAGTCAAGCAACCATGAACCACTTTCAGCAGTTGCTAAAGCATTCGCCCCGCTACGAGCTGACAGAGTCCAACGAGAGAAGCAAGAAAAAAGTTCAAATCTCTCTGCCGCCCCTCACCAGAATACTTTGCAACAAGCAATCATTTTTTGGACTGCTCGGATACGAACCGCCTCAGCTCAAGAAAATGGAAGCCACCGATGTTTGGTACTTGGAAAATTCCGATCGAACTCAAAGCGAAGTATTTTTGGCCACCACAGCTGTCAATACCAATCTAAATTTTTCCTACCACCTGGGCAAATACGCTGCCGAAAATAAATACACGATCAACTTTCAGCGACTGGACCCCAACTTTTCGTCTATCTTGAATCTCGACTCTTTTTGCGAAAGAAACGCTACCGCCAGTCTCAAGCTATTTCAGCACGTCTTGGAAGCAACTATCGAAATCTTGGGACTACCCTCCGACAGCTTGCAGGCCAAGCTCGTCACGGCCGACGTCATTTCGCTCGACAAAGTCGAGAGCTTAAAAAACGCTTCCGACTCTGAAGATAATTTCGGACTCAACATTGAAATGGGGACTGACATACACGAGCTGATTGGCACAATAAGCGACACCGTTTCTTGGTCGCTCAAAAAGTTGGATCTGAAAATTTTGCCTCCGGCGCAGACCCTCTCCGAAGAGCAGCTGGCTCGGTGCAAGCACGTCGTCGACACCCTAAAAATTTACTTTTTGAATCAAACTAGCAGCAACTCTATTGTACAGGGGTGGCAGACTCGGTATCGGCAGTACCTATCCGACTTGGAAAAATCTCTGGTCCCTCCGGAAGGACCCGCGGGTGACGCCGTTCCAGAAAGCGAAAGCGGTCAAGTTTTAGAGACGACAAACGAGGCTGGTGCCGGACCCGCAGGCGATAGCCAACTCGAAGGTGAAAAAGTTTTAGAGGAGACGCCCGCTGAGAAAGAAAAACCTCCTACCGAACAAATTCAAACTCTGACGGATCAACAACAACCTCCCACTGAACAAGTTTTGGAAGCTCCCGCTGAACAGCCTCCTACTGAACAAGTTGTGGAAACTCCCACTGAACAAGTTCTAGCTCCGACGGATCAAACTCCTACCCAAGAACAACCTCCTGCTGCAGAAGAAGAAAGTTCCTTTGCGTCAACAGAAGAACCGGCTGTTACGCAAGTTGAAACGGTGGTCATAAATAATCCGGCTCGTCGACCGCCCACAAAGTATCCCGTTGCCAACACCGCCGAAATTCACATTTGCACAGATCCCAATTCTTTTCCGGAAAATTGCACTTTGGTGATTAGAGAAGGAGAACCTTTTGACTATTTAGCTACCAGAGGTCTTTGCTCTGTCTTGGGAATGGTTCGTAAAAGCAGACAGCCCAATGTGCTAACCAACGATTGCGTTTTAAAATTTGGTCCAAATTTGAGCTCTCTCTCTCTCGAAATTATCGACAATGCCTTCAACACATTTCGAATTACGGGAACAAAATCCATGTGGATTAAATTAGATCTACAATATGTCTACCTCAACTAACGACCGCACTTTTTTTTTCCTCTTCGCAGTGTTGAAACTAAGTTACGACCACACGACTCAACAAGGAGGAGCAACAAAAAACGGCAACGACGATAACACCATCTCCAGCGACGAGGAAAACGACGACGACTACGACAACAACGAGTACGACAACGACGACGACTACGACGACGAAGAAGAAGAAGACGACAAAAGCGGAAAGAACGCCGAAAAAAATAAGGTAACAAAGAAAGAAGAGACCTTTCCCATCTATCAAGACTTCATGCCTGAAGCGGAGGAAGCCGAACTGGAAAGCAAAATTGAGAAGGCCGTGGCCAAAGCTCTGTCCAAGAGATCTGTCCAAGAACAACCGCAACCGGCCGAGCGAAAGAAAAAAAAGCGAGTCCAGAAAATTTCAGATTCTTCATCCAGCGATCGAGAAAAAACCGAAGAAGAGGACGAAGAAGAAGAAGGTCACGGCACGGACTCCAACGAAGAAGAGTACTATGACAAGATGAAAAAGAGATCCGGAAAAAGTAAAAAATCTAAAAAAGTCTCTTCTTCAAAGTCGCAAAAGCGAGGTTCCTCCAACAAAAGTGGTTACACCTCCGCGCAAAAAAAACAGCTAGCCTCTCTCAACAAGTCGCTACCAGGCCTGCAAAAAAGACTGCACAAAATCTTGGACAAGTAATTCACCATGAGCGGAAAAATGGCGTCGGCCGAAAAGCCGTCCAGAAAAAGAAAGAAACTCAAAAATGTGGAAACTATCAAAAAAAAAGTCGAAGGAAAACTGGTTGTGCCGGAAACCGAAAATGCAAGTCCTCCCCTTCCCGGATTTAATCTGGCCGGAAGACCCGATTTCTTGAAAAACCGAGACGTCGGTTTGAAAAAAAGTCAGGTCAAAATATCAGGTCCGTATCACACGCCGGACATCAACTCAGAATCTTACTGGCACTTTGTCATAAGGTCAAATAAAAATGAATGGATAAGGTTCAATCCAGATTCCATTTCCCTCCTGGTGTACGGAAGCTACAACAATCCGGCCAGAGATGCAGCCAGTCGCGAACCGGAAAAAGCAGCCGAAAAGCACGCACTGGAAGCAGGAAAAGGCACCCCCTTCATGTACCTAGATCCTTCCGTGATGGGGACCAGCTTCATCTATCGCGTCGACGTCACAATCAACAATGTTCCCGTTCCAACAAATTCGTATGTCGGCAATCTGCTGCTGCAATACGTCAGGTCGGCGAGAATATTTAACCACCAAGCAAAAAATTTCTTGGCTCTGAGCTCTGACATTGTTTCCAGCGCGACAAGAACCGGACTAAATTCGGCCATGAAAAAAGCTGTTTCGGCCTTTGATTATTACGATCCCCTCAGCGATCAAGGAGCAAGAATTCCGGTTTATCTCGACGGAATCTTTCCTTTCAGCCGAAAAAATGCTACCAGCGAGTCCATCGACAAAACACGGGAACAAAATTTATACTTTCCTCCCGACACTTGCGTGGAAATCAGGCTCCACGTTTATCGAAGCAAGACAGAGGCCATCTTTCACCACCAACTAACTTTGTCGGATTACTTTTCCACCACTCGAACAACGGCGACGGCAGCCAACGCCGACATCACCCTGACGTTTCAGCAGGTGACCTTGGAGTACGAGGCTGTCGAGTTGAAAGCTCCAGAACACATCAAAGCCATGAAACAATATCTGGCCGGCGGACTAGGAACCTACAACTACGACATCGTGAGAGGTCAACACCAATCCCTAGAATCCGGACAGTCCTCGACACAAACGGTTTTTCAAATTTCCGAATACGCCAGGATCATCTACATTCTCTACATTCCGGATTGGGCAACCTTTCCCATGAAGAGCACAAACAAACCGCTCTCCGGATTTAGCCGTTTCCCGGCCAACGTAACTTCCATTTCTATCGGATTTGCCGGAGAGCAACACCTGATTACCGAGCGGTTTGAAAATTTTGGAATTGCCGGAACCAACAACGAAATTACCAAAAAAATATTTTACCACGAAGGAAAGAGCAATCGAAAGCACAATTTGTCCTTTGATCAAATATTTCCTCGAGAAAAGGGCGTCTACAGTTTGGTCCAGGCCTTTGTTTTGGACGTGAAAGACTACATGTCCGACAAGGTCGAGTTACTAACGATTCAACACGAATTTGCTAGCACAGCCACTTCCCCTGCCAAACAACAAGTTGTTTGCCTGTCTGTGCATCCCAACGGAAAAGCCACCTGTCGATCTGGAAGCACCCAATATGAATGGATCTGGGAATTTTCGACCGTCAATTAGAAAAAACATTTTTTATTTCTCTTTTTCAGTCCTTTTAAAAATGGCCTCAAACACTACTACCAGCGCGGGACAGGAGCTGACAAACTTGGCGATGGAGGGGCTAAACAGAGCCAGAATCGATCCGCAGACAGCCAGCACCATGAGCAGAAGAAGACTCTTTTTTGTACAAATGAATTCGCTAATAATTTGCGTACTGACTTGCCTAACAATTTGCGTTGTAACATTGACCCGCGTATCCAGCATTCCCGAATTTCTCTTTGGTCCCTGCGGCATTTTTG
Organism: Oxalobacteraceae bacterium; assembly: GCA_027486615.1. Lineage (GTDB taxonomy): Bacteria > Pseudomonadota > Gammaproteobacteria > Burkholderiales > Burkholderiaceae_D > Pernthalerella. The sequence continues at coordinate 8,113 of JAIXOW010000108.1, forward strand.
CCAAACTACTTCTTCAAAATCTTTCCGACGCTTCTTCGCTAACCTCTGCCGCTATTTCAGCGGCAGTGGAGGCTAGCGAAGAATGTAAAATTTAAAAAAGAAATGTTTTTTTTCCGTGCATTTTGTGTGTATTTTGTGTGTGCGCGCTTTTTTATAATAAATGTGCATTTATAAAACGTGCTTTCCAATTGACGCCATCATTGGAGAATTACGCTTCAAGGTAAAAAATTGACAGGATGGAATAACGCTTTGGGAGCTCGCTAAACTACCATCGAGCTCCGGCGAAACCATTTTTTTGGCGCGAAACCGTAAAACAAAACGATCCGATAAATCTGAATCGTTTTTTTAGTTCTACCGATTAAAAGTGCAACGATTAATCATTCGATTCTCGTCATTAAAAATCGATTAAATATTAGGCTCGAGTAACAAGGCCGGAGCTAAAGTGACGCACACACCACAAGCTCCTCCTTTTGGAGCGCGATTTTTAGCGTCTTTGTCGTCGTCGAGGTGGTGGTCGTCGTCAACGATTCAGCAGTCGTTTGTGAAGAGTAAAGAAGAAACGGTCCCTTTTTTTCTCTTGTACTCTTGTTTCACGTGCAAATTGGCTCAAACAAATTTTTGCATGGGATGAGAGTATCTTAGAAAAGAAGAAAGACAAAAACCGTCTCAAAAATAATCATGCATCCAAAATAAGTGAAAAATCGTCTCGCATATAACTATACTCGGGTTCTCTCCAAGTCCTTTGGGCGGTAATATAAATTTAAGAATGACTGACAATAGACTTGGAGAAAAATCGAGTTTTTCAAAAAATGTTAATGTCAAGTGAGGGATTCGAACCCTCGCACTAGAGAGTAACAGATCTTGACTCTGTCGCCTTGGACCGCTCGGCCAACTTGACTTTTTTTGTGTGTCTACAAAAAATGTCTTGTTGGTAATGAAACTCGACCAAAGTTAGCATTTTTTGTCA
>JAIXOW010000056.1 GCA_027486615.1 Oxalobacteraceae bacterium
CGCCTATTTTTATGGCACATGGTAGAGGTGATGGCGTAGTAACAATAGATCGCGCTGAACAATCACGCGATTTTTTACATGGACTAGGTTACAACATTGAGTGGCATGAATATTTAATGCAGCACTCCGTATGTGAAGAAGAAATTACTGATATAGGTCATTGGCTACAACGCTTACTTGCTTAGTCTTTCTAATAATTAGCAGGTAGGGAGAAATTAATTTGAAACTGCTATCGGTAAGCAGTTTATTGTGAAGCGCGATCAAGGTTTAATAGCAGAGCGATTGATCATATACGGTTACTGCGCATTGTAATTCACGTTAAATAATGACATCTCAAACACCAACTCACTATCATCTACTTTTTATTTGCATGGGCAACATCTGCCGTAGTCCTACTGCAGAAGGTGTCTTTCGTTACTTAGCTCAACAAGCCGGATTAGCGCAACAGTTAACCATCGATTCTGCAGGTACTCATAACTATCATCCCAATAGCCCACCTGATCCACGTAGTCAGCAGCATGCTGCTCTTCGGGGCTATGATTTATCTTCCTTGCGTGCTCGTCAGCTGAATGATCAAGATTTTGAAAAATTTGATCTCTTACTCGTTATGGATTGGGATAACCTCGCCCTAACTGAACAACGCTGCCCATCTGAGCACGTGAGTAAATTACGTCGCATGACTGAATTTTGTATAAAACATGATGCAACTGTCATTCCCGATCCCTATTATGGTGGCGAAGAAGGTTTTGATCATGTACTCGATTTAATAGAAGATGCAAGCAAAGGGCTACTTATGCATGTGCAGCAAAAACTGCAAAGTAACAAACGCTCGTTATAATGTTACAAAACGGAGGAATCACATGCAAAAATTACTTATAGCTTTCGTGGTCATCATTCTTGCTGTGCTCAGCATCCTAGCAGCGCAACTTGCTGGCCTCATAAATTTTGGTTCGAATAAGAAAGACTCCGTTACCTATAGTAATAAAGGAATCTATGAAGTGATTTGTGATTCTGAAGTCGCACGTCCTCTAAATGGCTTAGGTCAACCACCTGAAGTGACACGCGTTATGCTTCCTGCTGGCGTAGATTTTGAAGAAGGTACGGGTTGGTATACAGGCGAGTTCGCCATCTCAGCCAACAGAAAAGGAAGCTTAAAAGTTGATGGCGCAATCTTAACTGTGAGTCGCCCCGCTATGTTTTCGCGCTATGGCGCTAGTATACAAGGTGAATATTTCACCATAGATAGACAAAGCGGTGAATTCAAACAATGGCTGGTAATTGCAGGCGATAAAAAACTTTTTATCGTCAGCGGCAATTGTAAAAAAAGTAGTAAGTCACCGAATTAAAAATAATACTTACTAATCATACGCATTTCAACCATGCCATTAGATAGTTAGATTCGCTTGCCGTTTATAACTCAACCAACTAAACCAATAAGTGCGCTTCGTATCGCGTTAGCGGGCATGCTCTCGCTTGCTGTGGTGATGGGTTTGGGGCGATTTGCCTTCACGCCTTTAATGCCTATGATGCTGCATGAAGCACGCATCAATCTTCAAGAAGCAAGCTGGTTAGCGAGTGCGAATTATTTTGGTTATTTATTGGGTGCGATTCTATGCATGCTGCAACCCATAGTATGGAAACGCTATCAATTACGTCCCCTTTCTAGTGCACGCATGGTGAGAAGTGCTCTCATCGCGATAGCTTGCTTAACTGCCTTAATGGCAAATGATAATTCTGAGAGTTGGACTTATTTACGTTTCATCACTGGTAGTGTGACGGCAATCGGTTTTGTTTACACATCAAGCTGGTGTCTTGCGCATCTAGCTCAACGGAATGCCTCTACCACTGGTGGCATTATTTATGCCGGTCCAGGCGTGGGCATCGCTGTGAGTGGTTTATTTGCTAGCGTGATGGTGGTCTATGATTTTCATGCCGCACAAGGTTGGTGTGCATTTGGCTTACTCGCTGCAATTGTCACTCTGATTGTTTGGCGTATTTTTCATGATGATGAAAGTAGCCCAGAAATCACGCATCAACAAACACATATCACTCTGACTGGCGGCACGAATGGTGAAAAAATTGCCTTAACTGCTGCTTATGGATTAGCAGGATTTGGTTACATTATCACTGCGACTTTTTTACCCGTGATAGCTCGTGCTGCACTACCAGGTTCTATCTGGCCTGATTTATTTTGGCCCATACTCGGTGTTGGTGTGGCTTGTGGTGCGATCTTATCAAGCCGTATTGCTGCCCATATCGATCAACGTCAGTTATTAATCATCTGTTATGTGATGCAAGCGCTGGGCGTAGTGTTAAGTAATTGGATGCCCAATCTATTAGGCTTTGCAATCGGCAGTATCTTAGTTGGACTACCCTTTACTGCCATTACTTTTTTTGTGATGCAGCTAGGTAGAAATTTACATCCACAATCAGCTGCAAGCATGATTGGTTTATTGACTGCTTCTTTTGGTGCCTGTCAGATTGCAGGCCCTCCAGTTGCAGCTTACTTGTTGAGCCAAACTGTAGATCAACAACAAGGATTTAGTTGGGCGCTCGATTTAGCTGCTATCAGCCTACTGATAGGTGCAATGATTTATGTGGGCATGATTAAAACCCATCCACATCACACTAAGCAGCCATCAAAATAAGCACAGCCACTCAACTATGGTGTTGCGGGTTCAGCAGGCGAGGCAGGAGGTGGATCGTTATATAACACCGTAATACTCATACGTCGATTACGTGGATCCAAAGGATCACCGGAATTGAAAGGTACTTTATCTGCCAAACCTTCAATCCGTGCAAAACGTGATGCAGGTATACCGCTTTGTTCTAAAATTTTTCTTGTTGCTTCTGCACGTTCCAAAGAAAGCGACCAGTTACTGCGGTTACTACCATCGGTAAACGGAATACTGTCGGTATGCCCTTTTACTGATAATTTATTTGGCATGGTGGCGACACTTTTGCCAATTTCACGAATCAGCGCCTGCGCTTTCGCATTCATACCAGCACCACCGCTACCAAACATAGAGAAATTCGCTTTGTCGATAATTTCTATACGTAGTCCATCTTTTTGCTGAATGAAGTTTACCTGACTTTTCAGTTCATTCAGTTGTGCATTTTGCGTAAGACGCTCTTGTACTTCTTTTTCCAACATATCGACTTTTTCTTTTTCAGCTTGCGCTGCAATCTCTCGTTTTTGTTCTTCAGTCAGGTTTTTTTGATTTTTACTTTCCTGCGTTTTGTCGTTGGGTGACGATCCTTGATTTTCATCGGGACCGGCCTCGGAACGCGGTGTGACACGTTCCATCATTGAACTTTGTTTGGGATCGTCGGGAGTTGTTTCGGGATCAATAATTGAGCGGCCACCAAACATGCCATTTGAACCACCTAGTTCGCCTGCAGAAGAGGTAGTTTGCTCAGAGGGCTGAAAATATTCAGCCACACCTTGACGTTGTTCTTCTGGCGTTGCACCCAACAACCACATGAGCAAAAAGAACGCCATCATCGCCGTCATCATGTCGGCTAGCGCAATTTTCCAAGCACCACCATGCGCACCTGCGTGACCGTCATCTAAAACTTTTTTATAGATCTTAGGCGCAACGCGTTCTTCTTCCGCCGATGCTGGATCAGCCGCTGGCGCAGCCCCCCCTTCGGCGGGTGCCGCTGCTTCGTCTTTTTTTTCTTCTTCTGCTTCTGCCATAGAGTGCTTAGCTACTGATATGTATTCAATTAAAACGGATTATGACGCATGCACAGACAAACTTGATATCGAATTGCTATTAAAAAGCGATTTGCTTTATTAACTTGAAGTGTATCGACTTTTCGCCGACGATATTTACAAGATAATCTGGAATAGCGATGAAAAATTTGAAATATAAATTGCTAAATTTATAATTTAAATATCTTCCTAGATTGCTATCTTGAAGGGGTGATGACATGGTCGCCAAATAACCATCCCAAACCCTCTAACGTTCCAGCACGAGGACGATATTCACAACCTATCCATCCACCATAACCTAATTCATCTAATAACTTAAATAAATACGGATAATTCAACTCACAATTGATAGGCTCATGTCGGTCCGGCACACCGGCAATTTGTATGTGGCCGATTTCATTAATATGCTGTCGCAACGTCGTAACTATATCGCCTTCTGTGATTTGCGCATGATAGAAATCCATTTGCACTTTCACATTCGACTCACCTGATTTTTTACGTAAAGCGTGTGCCTGTTCTTGTGTAGTTAAAAAATAGCCTGGCATATCGCGCTGATTAATCGGCTCTATCATTAGAGTAATACCATAGCTAGCAAGTTGTTTCGCTGCATACTGCAAATTGGATAGATACACTTCTTCGCATTGCTTTACATCTGCACCCTGAGGAATGACACCTGCCATCATATGTAAACGTCGCGTACCTAAAGCAAAGGCATATTTCAAACCTAATGCAATACTTTGTTTAAAATCTTCTTCTCGTCCTGGTAGTGCTGCTAATCCTCGTTCACCTGCATCCCAATCACCAGCAGGGAAATTAAATAAAATATTCTCTAACTGATAGCGTATGAGCAAACTAGATAATTTTTGCTCTGAATATTCATAAGGGAATAAAAACTCAACCGCTTTAAAACCAGCATCTGCTGCAGCAGAAAAACGCTGCAAAAATTCATGCTCGTTAAACATCAAACTTAAATTCGCTGCGAACTGTGGCAAAGTAAAAGACTCCGTAAAATATTAATTAACTTAATCAAGCGATAACATCAGTTATGCGCAAGATAATTCGCTCTCACTAGCTTGTCAATCAAAGTACAAGCTCATGAAAAAAAATCAGACTAATCTGCTGCTTTCAAGTCCTGCGATTCATCCCATCACTCTGCATTATTTATTCGCTATCGGGCGCGGCACACCATCTTGATCTAAACGTACGGGAATAATTTTCCACTTTACTTCTGACTGGCTTGTTAAAGTTAAGACAGCTATCCAACCCATTGTGGTTTCTTCATCTTGAAATCCATTGAAGACGAAATTTCCCAAACTATAAAAAATAGGTTTGTTTTTATAGATCTCTATATTTTGCGTGACATGAGGATGCCCTCCTACTACTGCATCTGCACCGCTATCAATCATCAGATGAGCTAACTTTTGCTGTTGTGATGAAGCCAGCTTTTCATATTCCCAGCCCCAATGTGGAAATACAATCACCCAATCAGCATGATGTACTTCACGTGCGCGCTTGATATCAGCAACGATAAAATCTTCATCTAACCAAGCCACACCAGCTCTATCTTCTAAAGCTTCAAAACTTCTAGGGAAAAATCCGTCATAACCTAAGATTGCAATCTTCTTACCCTTTACAGTGGTCAAATAAGGTTCATGTGCAGCACGTAATGTACGACCACCACCAAAATAAGCGAGCTGTTTTTTCTCTAGCTGATACAACATATCTTCAAAGGCAATCGGACCAAAATCCCCTGCATGATTATTCGCCACCGAAACTGCATCAAAATATTTTTTCAGAGTCCCAATAACACGTGGATGGGCTCGAAATGTATAGGTCTTATCTTCGGCTTTTCCTTTGTGACTCACTGCACATTCAAGATTGCCTATACGTATATCTGCAGCACGAAAAAAAGATTGCACATATCGGAAGGGATCTCTACCTTGGGCAATTAATTGACCTGGCTTTTCAGCTAGCATCACATCACCTACAAATAACAACGTAATGTCTGCTTCTTCAGCATGCATGATCTGACTCAGCAAGAGCAGCAAACTACATAAGAATATTTTTAACATAGGCGACTTTTACTCACACTCTGCAACGCATTGCAGGAATAATTCTTTTTCCATACGTGCTGAATAAATTTTATGCAAACCAAAATTGTTTGAATGCTGACTACAGTTAGCCTGCGAGAGTGAGTATTCAGCCGCATGAATCAAAACATAACGTTCTTTTGCATCATGATAGACATAGGTTTTCAATTTCCCACGCTCAACCAAATACTGCGCTGAAATACGAAATGGAGACAAGGCATCGTTGGTCGTCATTGCAAACACATCAATAGTGGGACGCACATTCACATGCGCTGTCTTGCCACCATATTCAGCAGTGCAGCGAGCTTGAATCTGCACTGCCCAAGACATTGTCGCACTCAGTCCGCAACAAACAAGCACCAAACAAATCAACTTTGTTTTCATTTTTTTAACCTTTTCTTGCTTTATTCTTCAGTCAACAATGAATAATACTTATATCTTTTACTAAAACGCACAAATCTATTCACAAAAATGCAGGATTTAGTCACTTAAACTTCCATTATCATTCGTACTTAACAAAAGAATACGATTTGTTTCGTTCGCAACCGACATCATGACATTTCAAGCTATCGCTTTCGACGCTTACGGCACACTTTTCGATGTGTACTCCATAGGCTCACTCGCTGAAAAACTCTTTCCAAGTAAAGGCGAAGCTTTAGCAACACTATGGCGTAATAAACAAATTGAGTACACGCGCTTAAGAACCATGTGTTCTATGTACAAGCCTTTTTGGGAAGTGACACAAGATGCGCTTATTTTTAGCTGCAATCAATTAGGCCTGCACCTAGATTTTGAATCGCAAAATGCACTGATGGGGCAATACGCAAAACTACAAGCCTTCCCAGAAAATCTAGACGTTCTCAAACTATTACAAAAAATGGATTTAAAACTTGCCATTCTTTCGAATGGTAATCCACCGATGCTCGAGACTGCAGTCAATGCAGCTGGTATGCAAGGCATCTTTAGTCATTTACTATCAGTTGATAGCGTAAAAAAATATAAAACGGCTCCAGAGGCTTATCAGCTAGGCCCAGATATGTTTAGCCTGCCTGCCAAAAAAATTCTCTTCGTCTCGAGTAATGCATGGGATGTGTGTGGAGCGACATGGTTTGGCTACACCACCTTCTGGGTTAATCGTGCAGGAGCACCAATCGAAGAATTAGGTGTTAAACCTGATGCTGAAGGAAAAACTCTCCAAGACTTACTAGCCTATGTAAAAAAATCTATCGCCGATTCAAATTCAAGTAGTCATTAACTTTTTTTGTTTTTAACGTATTTAATTTTTTATTTCACATCATCTTATTAAGGTTTGCCGCATGACACAACGCACGCAAGTTAACCGACTTCAAGTCGCCACTGTTCTTCAACAATTCATCGATCAAGAAGTATTGCCAGGAACAGGTGTAGATAGCTCGACATTCTGGAAAGGCTTTGATGCGATAGCCCATGACCTCGCACCGAAGAATGCAGCTTTGCTCGCTGAACGTGATCGCCTACAACTAGAACTAGATAAATGGCATAGCGCACATCCTGGCCCTGTCACTGATATTCCTGCCTACAGAACATTTTTAACCAGCATAGGCTACCTCGTTCCTCAGCCTAAAGATGTTACTGCTACCACTACGAATGTGGATGCTGAATTGGCTTTACAGGCTGGTCCACAATTAGTTGTTCCTGTTTTGAATGGGCGTTACGCATTAAATGCAGCGAATGCACGTTGGGGCTCACTGTACGATGCTTTATACGGTACTGATGTAATTTCTGAAGCCGATGGCGCAACACGCGCTGGCGCATACAATCCTATCCGTGGTGCCAAAGTGATTGCTTATGTGCGTGCATTTTTAGATCAAGCGGCTGCACTAGCGAAAGGATCGCATAGCGATGCCACTAGCTATCAAATCAAAGACGGCCAACTTGTTGTCACACTCAAGGATGGCAGCATTACTACACTGGCAGACACGTCAAAATTTGTAGGCTATCAAGGCTCAACAGATCATCCAACTTCTGTGCTGTTAATTAATAATGGTCTGCATATTGATATACAAATTGATCGCAACCACCTCATCGGTAAAACGGATGCAGCAGGTATTGCTGATCTCGTCATCGAATCCGCTTTATCTAATATCTTAGATTTAGAAGATTCAATCGCTGCAGTGGATGCCGATGACAAAGTCTTAGGCTATAAGAACTGGCTAGGTATTTTAAAAGGTACGCTAGTTGAAAAATTCAGTAAAGGTGGCAAGATTTTTGATCGCACCTTAAATGCAGATCGTCAATACACTGCTGCTGCAGGCGTGAAGGGCGAAAAAGATGGCGTCGTAACTTTACATGGCCGTTCATTACTTTTCTTACGTAATGTTGGTCACTTGATGACGAATCCAGCGATTCTGTTAGAAGATGGTCGTGAAATCCCTGAAGGCATAATGGATGCTCTTGTCACAGTCACGATTGCATTACATGACTTACGTCGTAGCAAAGAACAAAAGTTAGGTAATTCACGTACTGGCTCAGTCTACATCGTCAAACCAAAAATGCATGGTCCTGCTGAAGTGGCTTTTGCTTGTGAATTATTTACACGTGTAGAAGAATTACTTGGACTGCCTGCTAACACCGTTAAGCTCGGTATCATGGATGAAGAGCGGCGTACTAGTATCAACTTAAAAGCATGTATCAACGAAGCACGTGCTCGTGTCGCTTTCATAAACACTGGCTTCTTAGATCGTACTGGCGATGAAATGCACAGCGGTATGCGTGCTGGCGCGATGTTACGCAAAGGCGATATGAAAACTAGCACTTGGCTCACTTCCTATGAGCGCAGCAATGTATTAGTTGGCTTATCGTGCGGTCTGAGTGGTCGCGCGCAAATTGGTAAAGGCATGTGGGCTATGCCAGACATGATGGCAGCTATGTTAGAACAGAAGATAGCTCATCCTAAATCTGGCGCGAATACTGCATGGGTACCATCACCAACCGCCGCTACCCTACATGCACTGCATTATCATCAAGTCAACGTATTCGATATACAAAAAGAATTAGCTAAAGTTGATACTCAAGCTGAAATCGACAAACTCTTAAATGGCTTATTACAAGTTCCAGTTGTAGATAAACCAAATTGGTCGGCAGCAGATATTCAACAAGAACTAGATAACAATGCACAAGGCATACTCGGCTATGTTGTGCGCTGGATTGATCAGGGTGTGGGATGTTCTAAGGTACCTGATATACATAATGTAGGCTTAATGGAAGATCGCGCTACCCTGCGTATTTCAAGTCAACACATTGCTAACTGGTTGTTGCATGGCGTAGTCACTGAAGCACAAGTGACTGAAACATTGCAACGTATGGCAAAAGTGGTTGATACACAAAACGCAGGGGATCCATTGTACAAACCAATGGCAGCTAACTTTGAAGCTTCATCCGCTTACAAAGCGGCACGTGATCTCGTTATGAAGGGATTGGAGCAACCTAGTGGTTACACAGAACCACTGTTACATGCTTGGCGATTGAAAGTTAAAGCAGGCGCTTAATATCGAGGATTGGTAGGTGCGATTAGCGTAGCGTAATCGCACATCAACTACTTTCATCTTTCTAGTTCGTACGAATACGCTACGCTATTCGTACCTACAAAACTGCAATCCATTAAATAAAAAATAAATAATTCTTTTTTTATTTTGTATTACTCATAGGTGCACCTAGCGCCAACCATTTTTTATAAGCAACTGACGCTATACGTGCATAGTAATCACGGGTCTGAGTGGAGATCACTTTGGGATAGACAGGAATAAACGTTATATTTTCACCCTGAGACAAAAACCCCTCCGCCCAAGCGCCACACACCACGCCCTCTTCTAGCAACAAAGCTTCTCTGTCAACATAATGATCTTTAATCTCACTTAAGATCTGTTGGCGCCGACCTATTATTTCCTCAGGCTTCATTTCAGTATTTTTTGATTTTTTTTCATTAGCATAAAACTCAAAAAATAATGCCGGCATTTTTTGTAATTTGATTTCAGTCTCTGTATTTTTTTCTGCAGCAATTGAAAAAATAGTTGATATCGCAGAGCAGCGTAGCAATTGATTTTCTAATCGTGAATCTTGTGCATGCGCTGACAGAATCCCAGTCAAACTACCCACCAAAAAAATCATGAATACTTTAGCTACAATTGAATGCATGATTAACCTCATCAATATCAAACGTAAAATTATCATGACTTCATCGCAGGCAAATCAAACACCTGCGCTAACAACTGAAATGAACGCAACTGTACTGCGGGATCATGGGTCCACGTACACACCACTAATTCATCAAGCTCCAAACTGCTCGCTAATGCACGTATTTTTTCTGCAGCTTGATCTGGGGTACCTACCAATGCTGTCGTACGCATACTCTCCATGCGTGCTTGGTCTTCAGCACTCAAATTCATCATTGCTTCTTCAGGGGACAAGAGTGGACCAAAACGACCTCGATCGCGATCGCAGCGCCAACGTGCACGACTTTGAAATTGCAACCATGCTTCTTCTTCAGTGTCAGCAAGCAGTGCTGAGACACATATCGTTGCGTAAGGTTTATTTAAAAATGCACTAGGTTGAAATTGCGAGCGATATAAATCTAATGCTTCTTCTACACCTACCCCATCGCTAAAAAAATACGCAAAGGCATAAGGCAAACCTAAATGCGCTGCTAATTGCGCACCATAATTTGAACTGCCTAATATCCATAATGAAGGCGCAGTCTGCCCAATTGGCAATGCCCACACACCTTGACCAGGATGACCAGCAGGCATAGTTTGTCCAGTTACCCACGCTTGCAATTCCATGACTTGCTGAGGGAAACGTTCAGAAGCATAGCGATCAGGATTGAGTAATTGCGAAGTCCTGCCATCACTCCCCGGCGCACGCCCTAAGCCTAAGTCCACCCGACCGGGAGCTAACGCATCCAATACTCGAAATTGCTCTGCAACTTTTAGGCTTGAATAATGGGGCAACATCACACCGGCACTACCGATACGAATTAGAGAGGTACGCGCTGCGATAGCCGCAAGTAATACTTCAGGCGCTGTTCCCGCAATGCTAGGCAAGCTGTGATGTTCACTCACCCAAAAGCGTTCATAGCCCAACTTCTCGCAATGCTCAGCTAATGCCAAGGTATGACGAATGGAGGCGTCTTGTGGCCGCCCCTTGGCGATCACAGATTGATCAAGTACGGAAAGTTTTAACATCTGCACATTATAGAGGGAAGCGCAACTTGACTAGATGAATCACTAATGTAACTAAAGTCATTCATAAAATACGACTGACGTGAACGTACATAAAAATCGATTTACTTAAGCGAACCATAAGCATTTATAACGATCACTACGGAAAATTAAAAATATCGCTGTAGTGCTTGAATTTCTTCTATAGATCAACAGATGCGAACTACAAATACAGTTCGAAAAACTTCATATTACAACTGGAACTTACAAAATAGAAAGCTTACTTATCAGAACCTTAACCATTTAAAAGGATGATATGAAGCGACTATCAAGTAATACAAGCCCAAGGAAATCACTACCACCAATTCAAATACAACCGACAGATAAAGAGAATATCCAACCAAATAATTCGATTGCCGAACAACCCATAACGACCCTGCCCCAATTCTCTCAAAGACCATCATTAGATAGAAGTAATGTATTCCCTGAATCACCAACAGCGACACAACAGTTTGAGGCCACCAATCTCCGCCTCATAAATTCAAGCACAGAAAATATAAACCCACCACTTTTAACGGATGATCTTTATTCACAGCTTGTGGATTCTTTATCAGCACAAGATTTCGAAACAGCTATACGTATCGCGGGGGTGAGAGGCTTACAAGAACTTTATGAGCTAACCAATCAAGATCAAGAGACTTTATTGATAGTTGCTGCAAAAGAGGGTGATACCGAAGTAGTCAAAGCATTACTTAATAAGTTGAGCAATCCAGATTCATTCGCACATATAAAGGATAAATATGGTTGCACGGCGCTGATGTATGCCGTAAGAACAAATAACACTGAATTAATCAAAGCCTTACTGTGCGGTGTGAATGATCGAGATATGCTGGCTTGCATGAAGGACAATTATGGTCATACAGCACTGATGCACGCAGCTGTAGCTAACGAACCCGAATCGATCACAATATTACTTAGAATGGTGAAGAATCCGGAAGCACTTGCATTTATGACGGATGAAGTGGGCATGAATGCACTTATGCTTGCTGCATATCGTGACTGTAGCGAATCAATCATTGCTTTGCTCACCAATGTGAGAAATGGAAAAAATCTTGCATTCATGAAGAATGTGAGTGACTTCAATGCGTTGATGCTAGCTGCACTTGGAAATCATACGGAATCAATCAAAGCCTTACTTGATAATATTAAAAATCCAGAAGATCTTGTCTATTTTTCTAATAATAAAGGCATAACTGCGTTAATGATCTGCTGTAAAAATGAAAATGGGCTTGATTTTAATCCTCATGGGATAACTACAATGCTAGATAAGGTGAAAAAAGTTCGCAATCCTGATTCCCTCATCTTTCTAAAAGATAGTGATGGAATGAATGCATTCATGATTGCAGCAAAAGAAAATAACGACTTAGCAGTAGCAACATTATTTTATTGGGCCACAGAAAAGTTAGCTTTATTGAAGGAAAAAAATAATAAAGAAGAAATAACATTGAATTTACTTGATCCAGTCCTGTGTGCAGGACTCATCAGACTTGTGAATGGAAATAGAATATCTGTAGAGCCACAAGATCTTAATGAGGTACTGTATTTACTACAACGAAGAGCCCAATTTCATTAAGTTCATTTATAAAAATAATACTGTTAGTGGTCGCCCTTGGGCGACCATATTTTTTGAATAGACAATTTATATTTAATTAGGAAATAAGCATTAATCGGTTATCACTTCATATTTAAAACGGGAACTTACAAAAAAGAAAGTTTACGTATGCAAACCCCAATCTTTTTTTAAGGATAATATGAAGCGTCCATCAAACAATACTAGCCCAAGTAATTTAACACCGCCCACATCTCCAAGGGATTTAACACCACCTATCTCACCAAGAAATTCAACACTACCTACTTCTGCACAACAGTTAGAACAACAGAATACTCAAACAACTCTGTCGAATACCGAAGAACCCTCAACGACTACACCTCAATTCTTTCAACGACCACCCGTAGATAGAAATAACCTATTTCTATCCGGATCAACTAATAATCCGTCTCTACAGCTTACAGATCCTTTATTTAATCATGGCTTCATACCAACAATGCAGATGAATGGCAGCAATATATCCCCACCAGGATTTACTAATAATCTGTATCCACAGTTTATAGATCCTTTTTATAATAATTGTTTCATGCCATCAATATTGATGCATGACACTAATAAATTTCAATCAGGATTAACTGATCATCTCTTTATGCAGCTTGTAGATCCTTTATCAAGAGGGGATTTCGAAACAGCAATACGTATCGCTGGGGTGAATAGCATAGAAGAATTTTATGACCTAGTCGATTATCGCAAAAAGACATTATTGATGATCGCAGCAAAATCAGGGCACACCGAAGTAATCAAAGCCTTACTCAGTAAGTCAAGCAATCCAGATTCATATATATGTATGAAGGATGAATCGGGCAGAACAGCGCTGATGTACGCTGCAACTTTTGGTACTGTCCAATCTATCAAAGTCTTACTCAGCTATGTAAGTGATCGAGATACTCTCGCGTGTATGAAAGATTGTACTGGCATGAATGCATTAATGTTTGCTATAAGTAATGGTTATTATGAATCAGTCAAGGTTTTACTAGAAGGTATAAGCAATCCAGAGCAGCTCATATTCTTACAGAATAATAATAACGAGACGGCACTAATGCTGACAAACGATTTGAATCGCGATGATAGGTCACATAATTTTTCATATTTTTTACCTGAAGACGGAATATGGGAAACAGAGGATTTATTTCAAGCAAAATTAATTAAAACTTTACTCAGCTTTGTAAACGATCGGGATAAATTTATATGCATGAAGGATCGAAATGGCTCAACGGCGCTAATACACGCTGCAAAAGGACATAACCCTGAATCAGTCAAAGCTTTACTGGCCAACGTGAAGAATCGGGAACAACTTATATGCATGAAGGATCGAAATGGCTGGACAGCCCTGATGTACGCTGCACACTTTCATGATTATGTATCCATCAAAAATTTGCTAGAAGGTGTAAGCGATCCAGAACAGCTCATTTTCATGGAGAATAATGATAATGAGACGGCTATGACATTGGCTATGGAGACAAGAAACCGTTATGTAAGTTTTAGCGATGAATCTGAAGATTGCGATGAACAGGAGTTAGAGGGTTTACATAAGGCAAAAACAATTAGAGTAGAGTCAATCAAAGCCTTATTGAGTGTCGTGAAGGATAAAGATGCGATTATATGTAAGCAGGATGCCGATGGTGAGACAATGCTATCGCTCACTTTACATCTGGACAGTGCCGAATTAATAAAATTCTTGCTTGACAGCGTTAATAATTCAGACGAACTTTTAACCATGAAGGATGCACAAGGCAAGAACCTACTGATGCACGCTGCATCTAGCGGTAAAGCTAAATCAATCGAAGTTATCCTCAGTGTTGTTAAAAATCCAGAAGCGTTTGCAATGATCAGAGATTCAGAAGGGATGACCGCGTTGACGCACGCTATTATGAGTGGAGAGACAAAATCAATCAAAGCCATCCTTATCAATGTGAACAATCCAGATCAACTTGCATTCATGAAAAATCAAAAAGGCTACAATGCATTGATGCTAGAAGCCATTGTTGGAGGTTACTATACGACTAAGGCCTTGCTTAACCATGTGAAAAATCCAGCAGAGCTTATTTATTCTACTGATAGTAAAGGCAATACTGCGCTGATGCTTTGCTGCGCAAATCAATCCATCGAAGATATCGACTCTAATTCGATTACTGCAATGCTAGAGAAGGCAAAAGAAATACGTGATCCTTACTATAAGTTTTCTCTAACATACTCTAAGGGAAAGAAATCATACATACCACTTAATCTTGACCATCTCATATTTATAAAAAACACAAAGTGGATGAATGCCTTTACGATAGCACTTACAGGAAATAACGTTGGAGCGGCTCTAACATTACTTAATTCGACCACAGATATTTTAAGATTATTCACCGAGGAAAATCTTAAGAAACGCACAGCAATAGATTTATTTCATAGAGAATATGGTGTCGAAATTTGTGATGCACTCATTGAAAGAGTGGAGCAACTACAATTATTAAATAACTCAGAAGATTTAGATATCGTAATGAGCCTGCTACGAGAACGCAAAGCTCGATATAATCAAGTTAATTAAAAAACTGAAAGCTTATGGTTGCTATTTGGCGACCATTTTTTAAAACAGAAAATTCTAATATTCACTTATTTTAATTAACGAAGAGCGCTTTGATCAGTATCTCGTTTATAAATTCGTTTCTTCGATTTCATCTGAACGTAGTTCACAGGTATTTCGTAGCTCTCCACAAAATAAAGCCCCTTTTAAGGGGCTTTATTTTTTTGGCGGACGCATTTTATAAAAGGGATTCGCCTACATTCTGCAGGCCGCGGTTCGGCTTACAAGCCGAACCCTTCGAATCCCCCACGCGAAGTCCGCAGGGACTTCGCTTCTCTCCATAAAAAACAAAAGCCCCTTAAAAGGGGCTTTGATTTTTTTGGCGGACGCATTTTATTTATGGTGATTCTCCCGGCGCCTCGCTTGCATGCTCGTCGCTTCGAATCCCCCACGCGAAGTCCGCAGGGACTTCGCTTCTCTCCATAAAAACTAAAGCCCCTTAAGAGGGGCTTTGATTTTTTTGGCGGACGCATTTTATTTATGGGGATTCTCCCGGCGCCTCGCTTGCATGCTCGTCGCTTCGAATCCCCCACGCGAAGTCCGCAGGGACTTCGCTTCTCTCCA
>JAIXOW010000250.1 GCA_027486615.1 Oxalobacteraceae bacterium
GGCGTTGGTGTTTACTATGATGACAACGGCAAAGTACCTCTCTTAGAGTGCGTACAAAAAGCAGAAGCGCTCCTCATGGCCAAGCTCGCACCACGTACCTACCTCCCAATTGAAGGCTTAGCGGCTTACGACAAAGCCGTTCAAGAACTGGTGTTTGGCGCTGACAGCGAGATCGTGACAGGCAAACGTGCCATCACAGCGCAAGCCATTGGTGGCACTGGCGCATTGAAACTTGGTGCAGACTTCTTGAAACGCTTTTCACCGAACTCACAAGTGTGGATCAGCGATCCTAGCTGGGAAAACCACCGCGCTTTGTTTGAGTCCGCAGGTTTCGTTGTGAATAACTACCCTTACTATGATGCTGCAACCCGTGGCGTGAATTTCAGTGGCATGTTGGATGCATTGAACACCATGCCAACAGGCTCTATCGTTGTGTTGCATGCTTGCTGCCACAATCCAACTGGCGCTGATCTCTCCGACGCACAATGGGAGCAAGTGATTGCCGTAGTCACCAAACGCGGTTTGATTCCATTTTTAGATATGGCCTATCAAGGTTTTGGTGATGGCATTGAAGAAGACGGCAAAGTCGTCAGACAATTCGCTAAAACTGGTGCGCCATTGTTTGTATCTAATTCTTTCTCAAAGTCGTTTTCACTTTATGGTGAACGCGTAGGTGCTTTGTCCATCGTTGCATCTGATGCGCAAGAAGCGACTCGTTTAATGTCACAACTCAAACGTGTCATTCGCACCAACTACTCTAACCCACCTATGCATGGTGGCCAGATCGTAGCGACTGCACTCTCCACACCTGAGTTACGCAAACTATGGGAAACTGAATTAGGTGGTATGCGCGTACGCATTAAAGCTATGCGTCAGGCATTCGTTGA
The DNA here is from genome assembly GCA_027486615.1 of Oxalobacteraceae bacterium. Lineage (GTDB taxonomy): Bacteria > Pseudomonadota > Gammaproteobacteria > Burkholderiales > Burkholderiaceae_D > Pernthalerella. The sequence goes on from JAIXOW010000250.1 coordinate 888, forward strand.
TCAACTTAAAGCCAAAGCCCCTGCTCATGATTTCAGCTTTGTTGTGCAACAACGTGGCATGTTTTCTTATTCAGGACTGACAAAGGCTCAAGTCGAACGCTTGAAAAATGAGTTCTCTATTTACGCAGTTGATACAGGCCGCATCTGTGTCGCAGCACTGAATTCACGCAATATTGATCGCGTGATCGATGCAATTGCAAAAGTGCTGTAAACATAAAGAGTTAAAGCAGTTTTGACAAACGAGCATTCTCTGTTCCCTGCTTGCTCAGTTGTTAGAACAACGGACTGATAACTCAGCAGATGTTTCGTTGTAGATGAAAAATAAAAGGTCAAAATAACTAATGAGTTATTTTGACCTTTTTGTTTATTTAGGAATTACACAGTTATTGCACAGCTTTCTAAGTAAGCTATTAATTTTGCAATATTAAAAATGACGTTCGTATCTCTAAAGATAAAACAAACTCTCCGACAGACCGCACTTCATCCCCACAACAAAACTGCATCAGCTTCACTTTAGATCCGAGCAAGCCGCCTCAAAAGAGGCTCTTTGACGCGCAACTTCCGAATAGGGAGCTTTAGGATGTTGCAGACGATACCTCTCCTGATGCCCCTGTATACATTCTTCAAATTTGTTACCGCAACCTGAAAGGAACAAACACACAAGACAAAAAAGTAAATAAAAGATTTTCTTCATCTTATCCCTCGTAGTTTAAATAATTAATCTTGTAAATCATCAATCACCCCAATCCGTATCAACTTCATCAGGAAGTATTTCTACTTCTGCCGCATCTTTACGCTTTTGTAGGTACTCATAAATTAAACGTTTTAATTTTGGACGAGTAATCCCATCTGGGGAGTTTTCATAGGTATCGAAATGTTCAGCTTCGAGCATTTTTCCTCCGATAAAAAATCAAATTGAATATAAGAATTTAGTTATAAAATAATCAAGAGTCGAATACTCCAGAGATTTATGGGGCAAAATTAAAATTTCAAGTGGATTCAATTTAAAAATTTAATGAATTTTTAAAAATAAAAAACCCGCTACACGTAGCGGGTTTTTTATTAATATTTTTACTACTATTTATGATCAGTGCAAATTAACTTGCATTAGTAATCGCAGGTTTTTTAGATTTAGTTGGCTTAACTGTTGATCCGCCACTCAAATGCGATGCAAAGTTATTTAATTGCGACTGATACGCACCCAAAACTTCATGGCCAGTGCGAGAAAACTGTTCATAAGCTTTATGAAAATTTGCAGCTTGTAACTTAACCATTTCAGCAAAAGGCTCAGAGCCTGCAGGCGCTGCTTTAGCTAAATCGTCAATCAACGTATTAACATGACCCACTGTGTCATCCATACGCTCTTGAATCAATTTAATAGTTTGATTTTGCACATTCGAACCAATCTCAACACAATGTTTAACGTAAGAAGATACTTTTTGAGAAGCTGGTTGAACTTCAATTGAAAAAGCCGCATAAATTTTAGAAGGATCTTTAGATTCAATCACTTCGTGAATTTTTGCGAAGGAATCATTAAGTGACTCCTTAGCAGCAGTAAGACTCAGTTCAGTAACTTCACTAGCACTATGCAGTGCATGGCCAAAAAGAGAAGAAACAGCATCGATGTGCGCTTGAGTTTGTTGTTTCGAAGCGTTAGAAAGATAGTTCGGTGTAGTTAGCATGATGATCTCCCAAAAAAGTCAAACAAATTGTGCAACGCAATAACTAAAATTTAATCAATTTAGAGTTAGCTTGTCAACACCACATGCTATAAAAATGCTGCAAGACAGCAGAGAAATTTTGAATACTTAAAATTTTGATAAATTTTTATTGAGATTAAATATATTTAATATAAGAAAGTTAATAAAATTATAAATTTAACTCTTTAAATTCTTATAGTTAATGTCAAAAAAGCGTCGCTGGCATTATTTATGCATATTATTTTTATAAAGATCAGTGTCGACAAATAAACAGGCAGTCCCTTAGTAAGACATCATTGTTTTTGTAATTATTTTTGAATAAAGAGGTGAACCAAGCAGCAACTACTTAAGGAGTCAATATCATGGACAGTTCTAATCCGTTTAGAATCGATAGCAACGCAAGAAATTGGGGCGGGCAACCCTCATCGCAAGGTGATAAACAAAAACGCCGAAAACTTAAACTAGACTTTCTACTGCAATGCTTAAAAGCAGGCGAGTTAGCAAATGCTAGACAAGCATATGTCGCACTTCTCAATGTCGACCATTCCATCGTGGACGACCCTTACCTCAGTAAAATCTATACCGCTTTACAAAACAGCGATCTTTATAGCGCTCAAAAATTAGGGCTATTGTTAGAAACGCATAACCACCTCCCTAATACACAGCCGTCAGCATCAAAAGACAAGACGAGCATGCAAGCTAAAACGCCAAATACGTTTAGCACTAGCGGAATTAAAATAGATTTATCTGCTTAAGTGAATTGATCGCAATGTAGAGATTTGAGATTTCAGATCTCATTATTTTCATTCGAATAATTTATAGTGGAAGAATACGATTCATAGACATTGAGTCCTGCCCCCTCTTTCACTTCGCCCTATCAAAAACAATGTCAGACATCTTGTCTGATGTTTCGTATTCATATTACTTAAATACTTGCCTAATTCAAAAGGAATTTATATTGCGATGCAAAATTAAATTCCATAAAAATAATTGAAAACATTTAACGTAGTAGTGCATTACTACCTAATCTCCAATTCAGCGATTAATAATGGCCAAAAATTTAAATCTATTTTTTTATGCCAAAAATTATCCACACCATGATTCGGGTATTGAATCCAGAAAAATCCCTGCAATTTTATGCAGAAGGATTTGGTTTTGCCATCACACACAGACTTGACTTCGATGATTTTTCACTCATCTATATCAAGAATCCAAAAAATGATTTTGAAATTGAACTAACTCACAACAAAGATAGAACTGAGCCCTATACACATGGTGATGGATATGGTCACTATGCTTTTGCAGTTGAGAATCTCGACCAAATGCACAATAAACTCACTGACTTAGGCTATAGCCCTGCCCCTATTAAAGAATTCAATAAAAATGGCGAGCAACTTGCTCGTTTCTTTTTTGTACAAGATCCTGATGGATACAAAATCGAAGTGCTTCAAGAAGGTGGGCACTATCGATAAGTATTAAAGGAAGTAGCAAAAGCAGAAGCAGTAGATGTATCGCATTAAAAAATAAAAACTAAGGAGATAACAATGACTAGCCCACAACAACCTAAGCGTCGACAATTTTTTAAAATCGCATCTGCAGGTACTGTCGCTTCAGCAAGCGGGACAATACCTATGCTTTTTATGCCTAACGCGGCACTAGCAGAAGAAGTACTTGGTTCAGATGTATTTAAAACACTTACAAAAATTGCGCGTGATATTTTCCCGCACGATCGATTTGAAGATGAGCTCTACGCAAATGCAGTCGGTGTCTATGCAGACCAAGCAAAAGCTGATGCGGGTTTAAAGAAAATGCTCCAAGACGGTGTTACTGAAGCTAATCAAACTGCCTCTAAAAAATTTGGTAAATCTTATGCCGAAGTCGGCACAGAAAAAGAACGACTCGAAGTTCTCAACACCATGGTCAAGACACCATTTTTTGGCAAATTGCGCGGCGATCTCGTTGTCAGTCTTTATAACCAACCTGCAGTTTGGGCAAAGCTAGGCTATCAAGGTCCATCAGCGGATAAAGGCGGCTACCTACATCGAGGCTTTGACGATCAAAACTGGATGGAAAAAATCTAATAACGAACGTCAAACAAAATACGAAAAGAAAAATTAGGAGACAGAAATGGCTAAAAAGAAATTTGATCTAAATGATGAGGTAGTTGTAATCGTAGGCTCAGGCGCAGGCGGTGGAACACTAGGAAATGAGCTCGCTCAAAAAGGAATTGATGTTGTCATTCTCGAAGCAGGTAAACGTCACGAAATTAATGATTTTGAAAATGATGAGTGGCCAATGTTTAGTAAGATCTCTTGGCTAGATAAACGTACTACGTCAGGCACTTGGCGCGTATCTAAAGATTTCCCTAATCTACCTGCATGGATTGTTAAAGCAGTGGGTGGATCAACAGTCCACTGGGCTGGAGCATCATTGCGTTTCCAAGAACATGAATTCAAGGCGCGCACTAACTACGGTGAAGTGAAAGGTGCAAACCTAATTGATTGGCCAATAACATTAAAAGATTTAGCACCCTACTATGCAAGAGCAGAAGACAAAATGGGTACAACCGGCACCAACGGCATTCCTCGTCTTCCAGGTAATAACAACTATAAAGTACTTGCTGCAGGCGCAAAAAAAATGGGCTACAAGCGCTTCCATACTGGGAATATGTCTATCAACTCTCAGCCTCGTGATGGACGTGGTTCATGTCAACAAATTGGCTTCTGCTTTCAAGGTTGTAAATCTGGTGCAAAGTGGTCAACGCTTTATACAGAAATTCCTAAGGGTGAGAAAACTGGCCACTTAGAAGTTCGCAGCGATGCACAAGCACTCAAAATTGAACATGATGCGTCTGGTAAAGTCACTGGCGTTTTATATGGTGATTCAAAAGGTAATCGTCATTTCCAAAAAGCGAAAGTAGTCTGCGTCGCAGGTAACTCTATTGAGTCTCCGCGCCTCTTACTCAACTCTGCATCGACTTTATTCCCTAATGGTCTTGCTAATTCATCTGGTCAAGTAGGTAAAAACTACATGCGTCATATGACTGGATCAGTCTATGCAACTTTCGAGAATCCAGTTCATATGTTCCGCGGAACCACAATGGCAGGTATCGTGCAAGATGAATCACGTCATGATCCTAAGCGAGGATTTGTTGGCGGCTATGAAATGGAAACTCTCTCATTAGGTGTGCCATTCATGGCAGCTTTCTTAGATCCAGGCACATGGGGACGTGACTTCTCTGATGCGATGGATGCTTACGACAATATGGCTGGTATGTGGTTAGTTGGTGAAGATATGCCACAGGAGAAAAATAGAATTACATTGCATGCGACAGAAAAAGACCAATTTGGTCTACCTATCCCTAACGTCGAATTTAGTGATCATGAAAACGATGTCGCGATGCGTAACCACGGTTTCAAACAAGGTAAAGCCTTATATGAATCCATTGGTGCTAAGCGTGTAATTTATACCCCACCATATCCATCAACCCATAATCTGGGGACCAACCGTATGAGTGCGAAAGCAAGTGATGGTGTTGTCAACAAATGGGGACAAGCACACGATGTGAAAAATCTATTTGTCTCTGACGGTAGTCAATTCACTTCAGGTGCAGCGGAGAACCCAACTTTGACAATTGTTGCATTAGCAATTCGTCAAGCTGAGTACATCGCTAATGGTCTTAACAATAAGTCAATTTAATATGAAAAATGCATGGAAACAGCCATGCTTGGTTGCTGTAACCCTACTCGTTGGGGTTACAGCCAACTCTGCCATAGCTCAATCAATAGGTGAAAAAACATTCAAGCAACAATGTGCAGCTTGCCATGCTGTTGTAGCAGATGCTCCCCCTGGCGCAGGCCCTAACCTGCGCGGCATCATAGGCAAAGATGCAGGTAGTTCAAAGGGCTTCGCTTATTCAAGTGAATTTAAAAAAGCTTTGGCGGGGAAAAAATGGACAACAGAGCTCATGCAAAGCTGGCTTGAAGATCCTCAAGACGTGGCTCCAGGTACTTACATGATGTACAAGCAGGGAAATGAAGAAATCAGGAAAATCATTATTGATTATCTTCAATCAGTAAAA
>JAIXOW010000184.1 GCA_027486615.1 Oxalobacteraceae bacterium
CCACGATTTGGCTCGCCAATTAACCAAGCTTTTGCTGCATCTAAATTCATCTGACAAGTTGCATTGCCATGTATACCCATCTTGTGTTCAATCGCACCACAGAAGATAGGATTGCGCGCGCCACATTTTCCATCTGCATCAGGAATAAATTTAGGCACAATGAATAAGGAAATGCCTTTTGTACCTGGAGGTGCATCAGGCAATCGTGCTAACACTAAATGAATAATATTTTCAGACAGATCATGTTCTCCTGCCGATATAAAAATTTTACTACCAGTGAGTTGATAACTTCCATCTGCTTGTGGTTCAGCCTTGGTTTTTAATAAACCCAAATCAGTGCCGCAATGTGGCTCGGTTAAACACATGGTACCTGTCCATGTACCTGATACGAGTTTGGGTAGATACAAAGCTTTTTGTTCTGCTGTGCCATGTGCATGTAAACATTCATAGGCACCGTGCGATAAACCTGGATACATAGTCCAAGCTTGATTCGCAGAATTCAACATTTCATAAAACGAATTATTTAATACGATAGGTAGACCCTGTCCACCATATTCAGGATCACATGACAGAGCGGGCCAACCTGCTTCTACATACTGTTGATATGCCGAATGAAATCCAGCCGGTGCTTTTACTGCATGGGTATTGATATCGAGCTTGCAGCCTTCTCTATCACCAGAATGATTCAGCGGGAAAATAACATTCGCTGCAAATTTACCGCCTTCTTCTAGCACTTGATTCATCGTATCGATATCTAAATCACTATGCTTAGGTAATTCTTTGAGTGCACTTTCTACTTCTAATAATTCATGTAATACAAACTGCATATCGCGTAAGGGGGCAATATAGTGAGGCATCTGACTCTCCTTGAGATGAGTGTGAAGACTGTTCTCGAATCGAGCACGCTTCTATAGTGTTGGTGATATTTTTTTCAGTGATCTTTTTTCAAACTGTTTAACTGAGCTTGCGGGGGATGCATCTTGCAAACCAAAAATCAATCGCTCGAATCCTTTTTTAGCGCGCTCTACACTTCCTGGACGTTTTATAAATCGTGCATCATGATGCAAGGCTAATACCAACCCATACATCTCAAATACCAATTGATCTGTATCAGTATCTGTTGATAAATGTCCTTCTTGCATAGCTTGTTTTGCTGCCTTGTTTAAAGCAACCTGCCATAGCCTGACCATTTCTAATAATTGTTCGCGTATAGCTCCTGGTCTGTCGTCATATTCAGCAGCACCACTAATGTAAATACAGCCAGATGCGATTTCCATGCTCACACGCGCTACCCATCGAGCAAATAAACTTTCTAATCGAGGCAAGCCACGTGGCTCACGCAGACTAGGATAAAAAACCTCTTGTTCAAACTGTTGGTGATACAGACGCAACACACCGATTTGTAAATCTTCACGTGATCCGAAATGTGCAAATACGCCTGATTTGCTCATCCCCATTCTCTCAGCCAGCACACCGATAGTCAGACCTTCCAAGCCTTCACGACTAGCCAGTGATAAAGCAGCTTCGAGAATCGCTGCGCGTGTTTGTTCGCCTTTACGTAGTGGTTTTTGGTGGGTGTCATTCATCATGCAGTCCTTAAGTACCATCCTTTAATGCAGCCCTTTATTACAGTCCTTAAAGGGCATGTTCCGAAAAATAGAACGAGCGTCCTATTATGCACTGAAACAAGTAAAGATCGTCAAGTCGACCTATGAATTTCTAATGAGGGAGACTGATCGAGACTAATAAGAATAGGGAATTTAGTCGCGCGATTTATCAAGTAGTCGGCGGTCACGCTTAGTCGGTCGACCTTTGATGTCTGCACTAGGCTCTGGAAAAAGTACACGGCGCATGGCCTCTTGTTCTCGCGCTTTTATACTCTCTTCAGTTTCCGAATAAAGTTGACGTGCAAGTGTTGCAGAGCCACGCTGCTCCGAAAGACCCGTCACTTTGACTTGCCATTGCGTACTGCCATTATCGATATCAAGTAAATCATCTAGCTGTATTGTTTTAGCTGGCTTGATCTTTAGTCCATTGAGTTTCACACGACCATGATCAATCGCATCTGTTGCAAGCGAACGTGTTTTAAAAAATCTTGCAGCCCACAGCCATTTATCTACACGTATTGGTTCAGACATCACCTACTCTCTGTATGAAGATAAACATTATTTTGCATAACTACCCAATGTAATGATTTGCAAAACAGATTTATAAAAAAGATAAGCCATCCAATTCAACAGTCGTCGCCATAGCCCGATACTTTCAACTTCAAGCGCAGTCACTACTCTAGCCTCCGTCATACCTTGTGCAATATGTGAGCGTAGTGTGGTCGCAAACTCTACATCACGAACAACAATATTCGCTTCGTGATTCAAAAATAAAGAAAAGCCATCATAGTTACTCGATCCTACCGTCGCCCATTCATCATCCACTACAGCGACTTTGGCATGTAATTGTGTTTTGCTATATTCAACCAATGCAACCCCAGCACGTACTAGGCGAGGATAAAAAGACTGCGTAACAGCATCTTGTAATCGAAATTGTCCCACTCCAATCATGAGTGTGACTTGCACACCGCGACTCGCCGCCATGGCCAGTGCATGACGTAATTTTCGTCCTGGTGCAAAGTAAGGTGTGACTAAATAAATCGATTTATGTGCATGACCAATGGCATGCAAAAGACTGCGTTGTATAGTTCTGCGATTGCGTAGATTGTCTCGCACAACCAATCCTGCTTCCGCAACCGTTAATGTAGACTTGGTATGCTGTAAGCGCAAACGTCGTAAGTTTTGCAAACGTGTTTTTATATCTTGAATGTCATATCCTAGCCACTGTGCTGCTGCAGCTTCTTGAATCGATAAAACAAGTTGACCATGAATCGCTACTGCAAAATCCCATCTCGGTGCGGGCAATGAAGTGTGGCTTCCATCATCAGAAAATAAATCATCATTAATATTTAATCCGCCCAGAAAGGCGAGTTCACGATCGACCACCATAATTTTTCTATGAGTTCGACCTAAACCGCGATGAAACCAAGGATTAAAACACCGAAAATTCACCCCCGTAGAAGCGAAGTCATGCGCTAATTGCTTAATTGTTTTTCGACCAGTACCTAACCAATCAACTAATACATACACAGCCACACCACGCTGAGCTGCACGCATCAAGGCTACCTTGATCTCACTTGCCGTATTATCTTCAGCAAAAATATAAATTTCTAAATAAATCTCAGCATGGGCGGCATCAATAGCGCGCACTAATGCTGGGAAAAATTCTGACCCCCGATGAAGTAGAGTCAGTTGATTATTTTTGCTATAGCTAACAGCGCGCATAGACGAGATGAGCAAAGTTTAACCACATGAATGAAGTGGTGTTGAACATTAACTTACATTGCAAGATCAGCGACTAAGGGCGCATGATCTGATAGCCTAGCCCAACTAGCACCATGCAATACCTGTGCATGTTCAATCTTTAATCCACGTACATAAATTCGATCTAATTTTAAAACAGGCATAGCAGCAGGGAAAGTACGTGCAGGACTCTTACGTGGACCGCGACCAGATAGGCGTCGTAAATAACTACCAAAACTTCGCGACGGTAAAACTTCATCAAACACTTCTGTCACGCCGAGCTTTTTTCTGAGCGAGGTGCTCAAGGCATTAGTCCAATCATTAAAATCACCTGCAATAATGATAGGTGAATCAGATTCTGTTGTATGCGTTACTGCTTGTATTAACGCTTCTATCTGCCGTAAACGACTACCGGCAAATAATCCTAAATGCACAACATAGCAATGCACATCTCTTTCTTGTATACGTACTATGCAATGCAATATGCCGCGCGACTCAAATTGATGATCTGACACATCATGGTTGTGCGATGAAACAATAGGAAAATTTGATAACAAAGCATTTCCATGATGTCCATGGTCATACACAGCATTCATTCCATAGGCACTGTGCTGTACATCGCTAGCTAAGAATTCATGCTGACTTTGTTGTGGCCATTTTGCTGCATGACGTAGCGCAAAAAAATCATGTCGCCCTTGCACTTCTTGTAAAAAAACGATGTCGGCTGATAGAGAAGAAATACCAAGCTTGAGTGCATGTATCCTCGGCCGGTTTCCTATCGCAGTAACGCCTTTATGAATGTTATAGGTCGCAATACGAATTTTCATGGTTGCAGTATTGGCTTAATTAATTTGTCGCGGCAATTGCAATATCGCTTCGGCATTGGAAGGAGAAAAACACTGCTCAGCCGCTGCTTGCCAAGGTAGCCATTGATATTGCACATGTTCGCGAGCAGCGAGTGTGATGGGATGATCTCTAGGTATGAGTAAACCAAACACATGCTCGGTATTGTGTGTGATTCCCGGTGCATAGCGATGGCGCCAAACAGGATAAATCTCATACACATTGCTAAGTTGCCAGTTATGTAGATTTTCCAGAGGCACGCGCTCTGATCCGATTTGTAATCCTGTTTCTTCTTGCACTTCTCTAATTGCTGTTTCTATTAAGGGCTCATCGATGGCATCTTTAGAGCCCGTAACAGATTGCCAAAACCCCTGCTTATCGGCACGTTCAATGAGTAACACTTCCATCTCACTGGAATAAATAACTACTAGTACAGATTCTGGAATTTTAAATTCTGGCATAGACGTAAAAAAGGGCACGCGAGGTGCCCTTATCATACCTTGTTAGTTAGTTACAAAAACCATGACACGCTGTCTGACATCGCATTAGGTTTTTAATGCAGGCTCAGCAGCACGTAAACGAATATGTAATTCACGTAACTGCTTTTCATCGACTAAAGATGGTGCTTGTGTTAGCAAGCATTGTGCACGTTGTGTTTTAGGGAATGCAATCACATCACGAATCGATTCAGCGCCCGTCATCATGGTCACAATTCTATCCAAACCAAATGCCAGACCGCCATGTGGTGGCGCGCCGTATTGCAATGCATCGAGTAAGAAACCGAATTTTGCTTGCGCTTCTTCTGCGCCTATATTCAAAGCACGGAATACTTTGCTCTGTACATCAGCACGATGGATACGTACTGAACCACCACCTAATTCCCAACCATTGAGCACCATGTCATAAGCTTGTGCAATCGCACGACCTGGATCACTATCAATGAAATCTTCATGACCTAACTTTGGCGCAGTGAAGGGATGATGCAAAGCATTCCAACGCCCTGCTTCTTCATCGTATTCAAACATAGGGAAATCAACTACCCAGAGCGGACGCCATTCCTCTTCAAATAAACCATTTTTACGACCGAAATCACTATGGCCAATTTTCACGCGTAAAGCACCGATCGCATCATTTACAATTTTTTCTTTATCAGCGCCAAAGAAAATCAAGTCGCCATCTTGTGCGCCTGTTTTTTCTATGATCTGCGCTAATGCTGCATCATGAATATTTTTAACGATAGGAGATTGCAAGCCATCACGACCTTTGGCTTTTTCATTGACTTTAATATAGGCCAATCCTTTAGCGCCATAAATTGCGACAAACTGGGTGTAAGCATCAATCTCAGAACGCGGCATACCGCCTTGCTCTTTTGCTCCACCTGGAATACGTAGGCCGACTACACGACCACCTTCCATGCTAGCTGCTGATGCAAAGACTTTAAACTCCACATCTTTCATCACATCAGTGAGTTCTGTGAATTCTAGTTTTATACGCATGTCAGGTTTATCTGAACCGTATAAATGCATAGCGGTTGCGAAATTCATGACAGGGAATGGATTCGGCAAATCAACGTCTAATGCATTCTTAAATACCATGCGTATCATGCCTTCGAACAGATCACGTATTTCTTGTTCAGACATGAACGAAGTTTCGCAGTCTATCTGCGTGAATTCAGGCTGACGATCTGCACGCAAGTCTTCATCACGGAAGCATTTTGTGATTTGATAGTAGCGATCAAAGTTAGCCACCATCAGTAATTGTTTAAACAACTGCGGTGATTGCGGTAAGGCGAAAAAATGTCCCGCATTGACACGCGATGGCACGAGATAATCACGCGCACCTTCTGGTGTGGATTTAGTGAGCATCGGTGTTTCAATATCAATGAAACCATGCTCATCTAAAAACTTACGTACTTCCATTGATACCTTATAGCGTAAGCGTAGATTTTGCTGCATTTGTGGACGACGCAAATCTAAAACACGATGCGTGAGTCGGGTTGTTTCAGATAGATTGTCATCATCTAATTGAAATGGTGGCGTGACTGAAGCATTTAATACTTCTAATTCATGACATAACACTTCAATCTTGCCGGATGTGAGATTAGTGTTGCTAGTGCCATCGGGACGTAAACGCACTACACCTGTAATGCGCAAACAAAATTCATTACGCACTGCTTCAGCTGTTTGAAATACTTCCTTACGGTCTGGATCACAAACAATCTGTACTAAACCTTCACGATCGCGCAGATCGATAAAAATAACACCGCCATGATCACGGCGTCTGTGTACCCAACCACACAAACTAATGGTTTGACCTAATAAGGCTTCATTCGCGAGGCCGCAATAATGTGTACGCATAGACATATCAGTTTCCAGTTTCAAATTTCGTAAAACAATAATTAGTGGGTGTGATCAGATTGTTTATGCTCTGCAGGAGCAACCACACCCATAGAGATAATGTATTTCAATGCTTCATCCACCGTCATATCGAGTTCAATCGCATCTGCACGTCTTAGCATGAGAAAAAAACCTGAAGTAGGGTTCGGCGTCGTTGGAACATACACACTAATGTAGTCACCTTGTAAGTGTGTTCTCACATCACCACCTGGCACACCGGTTTGAAATGCAATGGTCCAACTATTCGAATGGGGATATTGAATCAGCACGGCTTTGCGAAACGCATTGCCTGAAGGAGAGAGTAAAGTATCCGAGACTTGTTTGACACTAGAGTAAATAGAATTCACAACCGGTATGCGATTGAGCAGTAATTCCCACCATTGCAAAAGTCGATTACCAAAAAAATTTCTCGTTACCAAACCGGTGATAAAAATAATCAATAAGGTCAGTATCGTACCCAAACCAGGCAAATAAAAACCTAACAGAAATTCTGGTCTCCATTTTTCCGGCATCAATAAAACCGATTGGTCTAACGTACCTACGATAAGGTGCAACACCCATAAGGTGATGGAAAGTGGTACGAGAACCAATAATCCGGTAATGAAGTATTTACGCATAATGAATAAAATAATCAGGTCGCTGTTGGCGTACTCGGAGGTGTGGATGACGTTGAAGCTGCAGTTGCTGTGGCCTTACTATCACTCGTACTTGCAGTCGATTCACCACTGGTTGCAGCTGGTGCCGAGGGAGTAGTCGATGCAGCACCTGATTCACTGGCTGCTGGCGCACTCTGGCCACCGCGAAAATCTGTGACATACCATCCACTACCTTTTAACTGAAAACCTGCTGCGGTCAGTTGTTTTTTGAAGGCAGGTTTGCCACATGCTGTGCACTCTGTGAGAGGTGCATCAGAGATTTTTTGTAACACGTCCTTGCTAAAGCCACAGGCTTCACAGCGATACGCGTAAATGGGCATTTCTTAACTCCACAAAATTCAGAAAACCTTGAATTATAAAGGGTTTTCTAGCTTTGCCCGAAGGAGTTCACTGTGTGACAGAGACTTCCATTTCAGAGGAGGACGCCACCCATTGCGGTAATAAGGAGCCGACGATCATGCCGAAAAACGCGACTAAGAATCCAACCAACTGCGGCGGCCAGATGGAATCACCGCCAAAGAACTCCATTAACAACCAAGATGAGAGGCCTCCTATGACAGACACCAAAGCACCTTGCGTGGTAGAACGCTTCCAATACAAACCCATCACTAAGGGTATAAATGCACCGACCAGAGGTACTTTATAGGCATTGCCTACCATTTCATATATCGGCATACCCTGCGATAAAAGCGCAAAGGTCGTAACAATGACAGTGAAAATAACGACTACGATGCGGGTAGTCATTAATAATCGTGCGTCATCCATAGGGATAAATTCGCGCAGTATATTTTCAGTCAGCGTGATGCTAGGCGCAAGCAAAGTACCACTCGCAGTCGACATGATGGCTGAAAGTAAAGCGCCAAAAAATAAAATCTGCGCAAAAATTGGAGTGTGATTTAACACTAACGTAGGCAAAATCATTTGTGCATCATGATCAATTAGCGAGGTAAACATCGCAGGATCGATGAGTTGCGCAGAGTAAGCTAAAAACATAGGCACAAATGCAAAAATAAAATACAACGAACCACCCGCTACAGCACCAGTGACTGAAATATTTTCGCTACGCGCGGACATGACGCGTTGAAACACATCTTGCTGTGGCATGGAGCCAAACATAATAGTGATACCAGCACCAATGAAAGCCAACACCTCTGCTGTGGTTGGCTGCGGAAAAAATACTAACTTACCTTCTTTTGATGCATGCTCAAAGACCACATCTGCACCACCCGCCAACCCAGCTACGACATAAGTAATATAGAGCAGGCCGATCACAATAATCGTCATTTGAAAAAAATCAGTCAGTGCTACTGACCACATGCCACCGAATAATGTGTACATTAAGACTATCGCTGCACCCATCACCATGCCCATAGGCATAGAGATTGCCCCTTGAGACAAAATATTAAACACCAAACCCAATGCAGTAATTTGTGCCGACACCCAGCCCAAATAAGAAATTACGATGCAAAGCGACACAATCACTTCCACCACTTTGTTGTAGCGAAATCGGTAGTAGTCACCAATCGTGAGCAAATTCAAACGATAGAGTTTGCGCGCTAAAAATAAACCAACAAAAATCAAACACAGTGAAGCACCAAAGGGATCCTCAACGACACCGCGTAATCCTTCACTCGCAAATTTTGCAGGAATACCTAATACTGTTTCTGAACCAAACCACGTCGCAAATACCGTCGCAATCACGATGTAAAGCGGTAGTGAGCGACCTGCGTTTGCATAATCTGCAGAATTGTGAACCATACGGGCTGCATATAAACCAATTGCTACCGATATGATCAAATACAAAATTACGAAAGTGACTAGAGTTGACATACGCACTCCCACACAAAAGTCGGTGTTAATAAAATTGCGGTCATTATAGAGCCCTCTACTTGAGAGAGTCAGTTGTGAGCTTTAGTAATAAACATCTTGTAATTGATAGAGTAATTGTACTAACAAGATGCCGGCTATCAGGCCGCCACTAAAATAAATGATACGAGCAATGAACCGATTGGTTTTTCTTTGCTCAAATAATATCTGATCCAATACACTTTTATAATCATACTGCTGCCGGTCCGCACTTAAGGATAAAGTGCGATGTAATAAACGCGGCAACTGCGGCAGTAATTGCGCATAATACGGCGCCTCTGTTTTTAAACGTGCCAACAAACCACGCCATCCCAATTGCTCACGCATCCAATTTTCTAAAAAGGGTTTTGCGGTCTGCCATAAATCTAAATCAGGATCGAGTTCTCTTCCAAGACCTTCAATATTTAATAGTGTTTTTTGCAATAATACTAATTGCGGTTGTACTTCAATATTAAATCGACGTGAAGTCTGAAACAGCTGTAACAAAATTTGACCGAATGAGATTTGCGAAAGCGGCCTATCAAAAATAGGTTCACAACAAGCACGCACTGCTGCTTCAAGTTCATCTACACGCGTCTCTTTAGGTGCCCAACCCGATTCAATATGTGCTTGTGCTACGCGTTTGTAATCGCGCTGAAAGAATGCAAGAAAATTTTGTGCGAGATAGTCTTTATCAAAATCAGTTAAGGTACCTACGATACCAAAATCTAAGGCGATGTAACGACCAAAAGTCGCAGCATCCGTCGATACCATGATGTTCCCAGGATGCATATCTGCATGAAAAAAACCATCACGAAAAACTTGCGTGAAAAATATCTCTACGCCATCGCGTGATAATTTTTTTAAATCTACACCTTCTGCAATTAAACGCGCAGTCTGTGAAATCGGAATGCCATGCATACGCTCCATCACTATCACAGAACTAGAGCAATAATCCCAAAACATTTCTGGCACCAAGAGCAAAGAAGAATCAGCGAAATTGCGACGTAACTGACTAGCATTTGCAGCTTCTCGCATTAGATCACATTCATCATGCAAATATTTTTCAAATTCTGCGACTACTTCGCGGGGCTTAAGGCGCGGCCCATCTATCCATAAGCGCTCTATAAATAGGGCAACTATGCGCAGTAAGGCAATATCTTTTTTAATTGCGCGATGTACGTGTGGACGTAACACTTTCACAGCCACTTCTTTACCATTTTTCAAAACGGCAAAATGGACTTGCGCTACCGATGCTGATGCAACCGGCTCTCGAGTGAAACTGGCGAATAATTCATCAGGATGCCGACCCAATGCTCGCGTAATTTCTGCAACAGCCAGATCAGAAGAAAATGGAGGTACGCGATCTTGTAAGCGTGCTAGTTCATCGGCAATATCCAATGCCAATAAATCACGACGCGTAGAAAGTAACTGACCAAACTTTACAAAAATTGGACCTAACTCTTCTAACGCACGACGCAATCGCTCACCACGTGGTGCACGCAAATCACGCCAAAAAAATAATCCCGATAAGATTTTTAAGAATAGATGTCCAGAGCTAGACGATAAAATAATCTCATCTAAACCATAGCGGAGAGCGATACGTACAATATTCAGCGCTCGTAATAACTTTATGATCATGCCTGCCCCTGATATTGTTTTTCTAGCAGTGCAATCCTCTTAGCCAGTCGTTCTGTGTCATCACGTACCGTCATGACTTGCGCAGAAAATTCTAATCTTTTCTGTCTGCGTAATAAAACCGGCTGTTCTTCGAGCAGATATTCAGCCACGCTCTCAACAAAACTCTGACCACTGGCTTTTACGTTATGTAAGCTAGCTCGCGCAAACTGCACTAATCTTACTGCAGCAATGTCGCCTATAAATGGCGCAAGATCTTCTTCTGCATCCCATTGTAAGTGCATCGCAACTTCAGAAATAGTTTTCGCAAAATCTGCATCGCCTTCTATCGTCACATGAGAAAAGGCTTGCTTCATATCTGCCAAGATCGCTGGCAGTTCAGTTGGGTTAATGCGTATCCTTACTGCAGGTTTGTTGTCAGCTAATTGTGATTGCTCGACTTGACGCAATAAGCCTTCGCCAGTCACACACAAATAGAGTTGAACTATGCCCACATCAAAACACGCAGTTTTACCTGCGTGTGTTTTGAGTAAGCTAGTAAGGGAAGCCTGTCGCGACAACAAATGATTGATCGTCGCAGCAATCGGCAAGACTGACATCATGAGGGCGACTTTATGATTGAAAGTTGACTAATATTTTATACCCACATGCAGCGCAGCGACGCCAGCAGTGAGATTGAAAAAATCGACCTGATCAAAGCCGGCTGTTTGCATCATGGTTTTTAAGGTATCTTGATCTGGATGCATGCGTATCGATTCAGCTAAATAACGATAGCTATCTGCATCATTCGCAATTTTTTTACCTAACCATGGCAAGACTTTGAATGAATATATGTCATACGGTTTTTGCAATGCCGGCATAACTTTAGAAAATTCCAACACCAACAATTTTCCACCAGGCTTTAAGACGCGACGCATCTCTGCTAAGGCCTGATCTTTATGGGTCATGTTACGCAAACCAAAAGCTACTGATACGCGATCAAAATAATGATCAGGGAAAGGTAAATGCTCGGCATCGCAAATTAAGGTAGGCATTAATAGCCCTTCATTCATCATGCGATCACGACCTACACGTAACATCGATTCATTGATATCGGTATGCCACACCTCACCACTACTGCCTACGCGTTTTGCAAAAGCCTTCGCTAAATCACCGGTACCACCTGCAATATCCAACACACGAAAACCTGGGCGTATACCTGCATGCGACACCGTGATGGCTTTCCAGAGGCGATGCAATCCAACTGACATGAGGTCATTCATCACATCATATTTTGCAGCCACAGAATGAAAGACTTCCGCTACTTTATGCGCCTTCTGTTCTTCTGCAACTTGCTGATAACCGAAATGCGTATTGGTCATGTCACTTTCCTTATTAGTGTGAAGCGCAACCTGTCTTGGTTGGCGCAACAGCAGTCGCATCGCGCCCACTTTCACGTGTATAACCTGCTTTTTCTAGGCGCTGTAAATAATCTTCCCACAAGGCTTCGCGATTGGCGCCTAACCAGTGCAGATAATCCCAAGTATAAATCCCACTGTCATGGCCATCGGAAAATACCGGACGCAAACCGTAATTACCTACTGGTTCAATTTCATTAAGCTGTATGGTGCGCTTACCAATTTGTAGTGTCTCTTGACCAGGACCATGACCGCGCACTTCTGCTGAAGGCGAATAGACACGCAATAATTCATAAGGCAAGGTGTAACGACTACCATCATCAAAACTCACTTCAAGTGTGCAAGATGCGGTGTGTAGTTCTAATGCGGTGGCATGGCGCAGTGGCGTAGTCATTTTTTCTCTTTACTATTTTTAATTTAATACAGACTGTAGTGTTTAAAACAGCGAGTGAATTAACAATAAGACTGCAGTCTGTTTACCATGGCAGTGCGCAAAGCCGGCAACAATGCTCTACGCTCTGCCAGTATTGTTGTGGGTGTCACACGTTGCGACTCCGCCCAAACCGGCGCTGGGAAATGCGCATCATCGGCATAGCGCGGAATGATATGCCAATGTAAATGCGGCACCATATTACCCAGACTCGCTAAATTTATTTTTTTAGGCTGCATCACTGCGCGCACAACTGTTTCAATCTGCCACAACACATCCATCATGAGCATGCGATCTAGTTCATGCAAATCGGTGACTTCTGCTTGATGCTCACGCCAAATCAAACGACAAAAACCGGGGTAATTTGCATCATCAATTAACACCACCCGAAATTGCGCGCTTTCGCACAAGACCTCGCCACCCGTGCTATTGCATAACTCACAATCTGCTTGCAACTTCTGCGTCATAACTACACCAAGACTCGCTCTATACCGCCTTCATTCGCGCGATTCACATAGTCAGGCATCCAGTTCTCACCCAATAAATGGCGTGCAATTTCAACTACGATGTAATCAGCATCGGTGTCCGCATCATCATTAAAACGACTCAATCCTTGCAAACAAGAAGGACAGGAAGTTAACACCTTCACCTCGCCTTTAAATCCATCTGCACGCAACTTATCTACACCTTTTAGCATTTCTTCTTCTTTGCGAAAGCGTACTTGCGTAGAGATATCAGGACGTGTAACAGCGAGCGTGCCTGACTCACCACAGCAACGTTCATTTTTTTCTATTTTTTGTGCATCTACTGTCGTAATTAAACTATTCACTGTTTTCAGTGGATCTTGTAATTTCATAGGACTATGACAAGGATCGTGATACATGTAACGCGTACCTGTTACACCTTCTAGTTTCACACCCTTCTCAAGAAGATATTCATGAATATCCATGATGCGACAACCAGGGAAAATTTTATCGAACTGATAGCCTTGCAACTGATCGTAACAAGTACCACATGACACCACGACTGTTTTTATATCGAGATAATTCAATGTGTTTGCCATACGATGAAACAGCACGCGATTATCAGTAATGATTTTTTCTGCTTTATCAAAATCACCTGAACCACGTTGCGGATAACCACAGCATAAATAACCTGGTGGCAGTACGGTTTGCACCCCCACTTCCCACAACATAGCTTGCGTGGCTAAACCTACTTGTGAAAACAAACGCTCTGATCCACAACCAGGAAAATAAAATACTGCTTCGGTATCAGCACCTGTAGTTTGGGGATTGCGAATAATAGGAATGTATTTATCGTCTTCTATATCCAATAAAGCGCGCGCCGCTTTCTTGGGTAAGTTGCCCGGCATTTTCTTATTGATGAAGTGAATCACCTGTTCGCGCACTGCTGGTTTGCCATGGCTAGAAGGTGGTGCTTTGGTTTGTTTTTTAGCGAGATGTTTTAAGACGTCATGCCCTAAACGCTGCAACTTGTAACCCCAGCCCATCATCACTTTTCTAGTTGCATTAATCGTTGCAGGATCCGTTGCATTCAAAAAGAACATCGATGCAGCAGTACCAGGATTAAAAGATTTCTTACCCATTTTGCGCAAGAGATTGCGCATGTTCATAGACACATCACCAAAATCGATATCGACAGGGCAAGGTGATAAACATTTATGACAAACCGTGCAATGATCAGCAACATCTTCAAACTCTTCCCAATGCTTAATCGAGATACCACGTCGAGTTTGCTCTTCATACAAAAACGCTTCAACTAATAACGAAGTCGCTAAAATTTTATTCCGTGGCGAGTAAAGTAGATTCGCTCTAGGTACATGGGTTGCACAAACTGGTTTGCATTTGCCGCAACGCAGACAATCTTTCACGCTATTCGTGATCGCACCAATATCGCTTTGTTGCATGATGATTGATTCATGCCCCATTAATCCAAATGAAGGTGTGTAAGCATTGCGTAAATCTGCCGGCATAGCAGGATTACCTAACAACTTACCTTTATTAAAACGACCTTCGGGATCTATGCGTTCTTTATAAGAACGAAACTCACCTAACTCTGCATCCGTTAAAAATTCTAATTTTGTGATGCCTATGCCGTGTTCACCCGAGATCACACCATTTAATGAACGTGCCAAGGTCATGATGCGTGCAACGGCTACATGTGCAGCTTGCAGCATTTGATAATCATCGGAATTCACTGGAATGTTGGTGTGTACATTGCCATCGCCTGCATGCATATGCAATGCCACAAAAACACGACCTCTGAGTACACGCTTATGAATCGCGCTACATTCATCCAGAATTTGTTTGAATGCACTACCCGTAAATAATTGACGCAATACTGCACGCACTTCCGCTTTCCAAGAGATGCGCAAGGTACGATCTTGGAGCAAATCAAAAACGCATGTATTAGTTTGTGTTTTTAAGCGCGCTTCTAAAACCGGAACCGCATCTGAGATTGATAACTGCGTAGCGACATCAATTAATTCTTGAATCGGTGAATCGAGATGCTGTAGCAACCACAGCCATCTTTTTTGTACCACCTCCACACACTGTATCGCCTCACCTACGCGATTTTCTAACAGCTCAGCAGGTGGGATCTCAACACCCTCTGCATCATCATGCTTACCTAAGGGTAGATTTCCTTTAGTAAAAAAAGCAGAGAGTGCATCTAATAATTGTAGTTTATTTTTTATCGATAACTCGATATTAATGCGCTCAATGCCGTCGGTATATTCCCCCATGCGATCGAGTGGAATCACAACGTCTTCATTAATTTTGAATGCATTCGTATGTTTAGCGATAGCAGCGGTACGTGCGCGATCTAACCAGAATTTTTTACG
>JAIXOW010000027.1 GCA_027486615.1 Oxalobacteraceae bacterium
AGCGACAGATCCTTTATTTTTATCGACCGCTGCACGATCGGCTGCACGTAAAGAACTGTATGCCATTATCGTAGAAGCTTTTGCAACGATGACGGCTGAAGAAGTCATCGCACGTTTAGAAAAAGCACAAATAGCAAATGCACGTTTAAATGAAATGCGTGATATTTGGGAGCATGCCCAATTAAAAGCACGTGCACGTTGGGCAGAAGTCGCTTCACCTGTGGGTGCTTTGCCGGCCTTACTTCCACCTGGTGTGCCGAATACATGGACTGCACGTATGGATGCGATTCCAGAACTGGGTCAGCATACGCAAAGTATTTTGTCTGAGCTTGGCTATGATGATGCGCGTATCAATCAACTTAAATCTGAAAAGGCTATTTAAATGCAAGCCGCTGCAGCTGTTTCTTATTTATTTGTACCCGGAAATCGCCCTGAGCGCTTTGATAAAGCGTATGCAGCAGGTGCTGATGTCGTTATCATCGATCTTGAAGATGCAGTACCACCATCAGAAAAAGAAGCTGCGCGAGCTGCCATTGCTGCTTGGTGTGATGCATCTAAGCCTATTGCTTTGCGCATTAATAGCGCAGACTCAATTTGGTTTTCTAGTGACCTAGAGTTATGTGAGCATGCCGGTGTGACTGCAGTGATTTTGCCTAAAGCAGCGCATCTATCTGAGATTGCACAAGTCATGCAAGCCGGTGCGAAAAAAGTATTACCACTGATTGAAAGTGGAATAGGGCTTGCCCATGCATTTACTTTAGCGGCTGCACAAGGTGTAGAGCGACTGATGTTTGGCAGTATCGATTTTTCTGTAGATATGGGAATTGAAGGTGATGATAGAGAGTTGGATTACTTTCGCTCACAACTCGTATTAGCTTCACGACTTGCAGGCATTGCTGCACCGATTGATGGTGTCACAACAGCGATTGATGATACTGATGTACTGTATGCCGAAACCTTACGCAGTAAGCGTTTTGGTTTCGGTGGTAAGTTGTGTATCCATCCCAAGCAATTAGCTACCGTGCATGCAGCTTTTTCGCCTACGCTTGATGAAATTAGCTGGGCACATCGTGTATTAGACGCAGCGATTGCAGCTGACGGTGCAGCCATTGCTGTAGACGGTAAGATGGTGGATAAACCTGTCATCATCAAAGCACAGCGCATAGCACAACAAGCTAAACGCACGCGTTAAGCTTAACCTAGCCAAATTAAGCTAAACGAAGTATGGCAATACGCACTTCATCCATACATGGCTAAGCTTTGCTGCAAATTCACACCTAGTTTTTTTGCAATAGCCTGCATCTCTTCGCTAGATTTTTTATTTGCAAAAATTTCTGCTATCGCTGTATAGGCTATCCATTTTGCATCGACTTCAAAATAATTACGTAAGTTAGCGCGGGTATCACTGCGTCCAAATCCATCGGTTCCTAAAGTGACAAAGCGACTAGGTACAAATGCTCTGATACTTTCAGGAATCGCACGTACATAATCTGAAACAGCAATCACTGGACTATTCGACGTTTGTAATTCTTGCGTAATCCATGGTAAGTCATCAGATTGTTGAAGTCGTTTTGCTCGTTCACAAGCTATGCCATCCCGTGCAAGTTGGGAATAGCTCGTCACGCTCCAAATCGCAGCATGGATGTTGAATAGATCTTTAAGTAATTGTGCTGCTGCGATCGCTTCTTTCAACATAGGGCCAGATGCAAGTAAGCGTACCTCTGGATTTTCATGTGGCACAACACAATGCATGCCGCGCAAGATGCCACTTTTTGAATTCGCAGGCATACTAGGTTGCGCTTCATTTTCATTGGTGACGGTGATGTAGTAAAACACATCATCATGCTTTTGCAGCATACGCTCCATGCCATCTTGAATGATGACTGCTAATTCATAAGCATAAGCAGGATCATAAGAAATACAATTCGGTATAGCAGCAGACATAAGATGACTACTACCATCTTGATGTTGTAAACCTTCACCGCCTAAGGTCGTGCGTCCTGAAGTCGCGCCAATTAAAAATCCACGTGCTCGTTGATCTGCTGCTGCCCAAATTAAATCACCCACACGTTGAAATCCAAACATGGAGTAATAAATATAAAAAGGCAGCATAGGTAAACTATTCACGGAGTAGCTAGTCGCTGCTGCTGTCCAAGAAGCGATAGCACCTGCTTCAGTAATGCCTTCTTCTAAAATTTGTCCATCTTTCGCTTCACGATAATACAAAATTGAACCTATATCTTCAGGTTCATAGAGTTGTCCTTGCGCTGAGTAGATACCAACTTGACGAAATAAATTCGCCATACCAAAGGTACGTGCTTCATCAGCCACTATGGGCACTACATGCTTACCGAATGTGGCATCTTTTAATAAGCCACCCATCATGCGCACTAATGCCATAGTGGTTGACATCTCTTTGCCATCTGCGTCACTCGCGAATTGTGCATACTGCTCAATTGCTGGTACAGCTAAGCTTATGTGTGGATCAATCCGTTGCGGTACGAATCCACCTAAAGCTTCACGCTTTTGTAAAAGGTGACGCATTTCTCGGCTATCTGCATCAGGTTTGTAGAATGCGAGATTTTCTGCTTGTTCATCAGTGAGTGGTATTTGAAAGCGATTACGAAAATCAAGTAAGTCTTGGCGCTCTAATTTCTTTTGTTGATGCGTGGTCATTTTTCCTTGACCCGCCGTGCCCATACCAAAACCTTTTTTAGTTTGCGCCAAAATAACAGTGGGTTTGCCTTTATGGTTAGCTGCTGCATGATAGGCAGCATAGATTTTTCTAAGATCATGGCCACCACGTTTTAATCTATCGATTTCTTCGTCAGTGAGCGTGGCACCAATTGCCTGCATTGCAGGTGTCTGACCGAAAAAATGTTCACGATTAAATGCGCCATCATTGGCGGCAAAGGTTTGCAGTTGTCCATCAACGGTGGCGTTTAATGCTTCGACTAATTCACCATTTTGATCGCGTGCAAAGAGTGGATCCCAATCTGAACCCCAGAGTAATTTAATGACATTCCAACCTGCGCCATCAAATAAGGTTTCTAATTCATCGACGATGTGACCATTGCCGCGTACAGGACCATCGAGTCGTTGTAAATTACAGTTGATCACAAAAACGAGATTATCCAGCTTCTCACGCGCTGCCATCGAGAGTGCAGCTAAAGATTCTGGTTCATCCATTTCACCATCGCCAAACACGCCCCATATCGTGCGTGGCTGTGTGCTTAATAACTGTCTGTGTTCAAGATAGCGCAGAAAGCGTGCTTGATAAATTGCCGAGATGGGACCTAGTCCCATAGATCCTGTGGGGAATTGCCAAAAGTCAGGCATGAGCCAAGGATGAGGATAGGAAGAGAGTCCTTTTGCTTGCTGTTTTTTTGCGCTCAGTTCTTGTCGATAGTAAGTTAAGTCATCGCTGCTTAAGCGACCTTCTAAGAAAGCACGTGCATAAATACCAG
The DNA here is from genome assembly GCA_027486615.1 of Oxalobacteraceae bacterium. Classification (GTDB taxonomy): domain Bacteria; phylum Pseudomonadota; class Gammaproteobacteria; order Burkholderiales; family Burkholderiaceae_D; genus Pernthalerella. The sequence continues at coordinate 3,468 of JAIXOW010000027.1, forward strand.
GTGCGGAGTGAGCTTGAAAATAAATGAGATCGCCTTCGTAATCTGCAGAACGCGCGCGGAAAAAATGATGAAAGCCGACTTCAAATAAATCAGCGGCAGAAGCATAGCTTGCAATATGTCCACCTAATTCACCATAAGCGCGGTTAGCTCTGACCACCATAGCGAGTGCATTCCAACGCATCATGCCGGCTAATTTTTCTTCTAAGGCTAAGGCATCCGAGCCACCGGGGTAAGGTGGTTCATCACTCACGCGTATGGTGTTGATGTAAGGGGTGTTGCGTGCATCGCGCCATTGCAATCCTGCTTCTCTCGCTGCAGTTGATAATTTCGATAACAAAAAGCGTGCTCGCGCAGGACCGGCAGATTCCAACACAGAGTGCAAGGAAGCGATCCATTCTGCTGTTTCTTGCGGTTCTGTGTCGAGGTTATCTGTGATGGCTAGTGGTTGATGCATGTCCATACCGGCTCCGTTAATTTGCAATTTGCGATGAAGTTTTAGGATGCCAATAAGGTAAGCTTTTTTATGCAGCATGTGCTGCTTAAAAAACTGCAATATTTCATAAATTAAGCATAAAATACTGTTTAAGTATATTTTTATGGAATAAAAATATGGTTAATTTTGATAAAACCGATTTATCCATACTAGACTGTTTGCAGCAGGATGCCAGTCTCAGTAATGTAGAACTCGCTGCCAAGATAGGTCTTTCTCCTTCGCCCACATTAGCGCGCGTCAAGCATCTTGAGAGTGAAGGCGTGATTTCACATTACGTTGCCTTAGTCGATCCTCACGCACTGGGTCTTAAAGTGAATGTGTTTGTGCGCGTGTCACTCGAAAAACAAGAGTCAGGTGCGTTAGAGCGATTTGAACAAGCAGTGAGTCATTTTGATGAAGTCATGGAGGTGTATCTCATGACGGGCGATGAAGATTATCTACTACGTATAGTCGTGCCTGATATACAAGCACTAGAATATTTCATACTCGAGCATCTAACAAAAATTCCCGGTATTAAAAATATTAAATCTAGCTTTGCGCTCAAGCAGGTCAAATACAAGACAGCACTTCCTATTGCGCATCACTTGCGCTGACGCAGCGAGTTGCGTTGTGATTCTGCGTGTTATGTCTTGCGTTGTGTTGCCTCAACGACGAAAGACTACATCCGATCAGAATCTCTCATGTTTTCCCACACTTGCATGAGGAATCTATGGAATATCACAATGTCGTACAAATACAGCGCTATGATCCCGATCAATTACTCGCTGCCTTACTGAATAAACTGAATTTAAAAAACGATGCAGCGCTTTCACGTACCTTGGAAGTATCGCCACCTGTGATTAGTAAAATTCGTCACCGTCGTTTACCGGTGACAGCATCACTACTCATACGTATGCATGAAGTGAGTGCATTATCAATCGCAGAATTACGTCACATCATGGGTGATAGACGCAGTAAGTTTCGAATTAGTGATAAACACTCAAAACCCAACGCTCATGTTTGAAGCAACATGCGCATGGTTTAAATCAAAATACGAACGCTCACCAGTTCTCTACACAGCACTGGTGAGTTGACGGGAAATGATTAACGCGGAATGATTAGCGTGGAAAAGCAGGCGGTCGCTTAGACATGAAAGCACGTACGCCTTCAGTAAACTCTGGTCTATCGATTAATTCACTTTGACGTGAACGTTCATAATCAAGTTGTTGTTGTAGTGTGTTGTGGAGTGAAGCATCAAAGATGGCGCGCGTTTCCATCGCCGCATGAGCAGGTAAGTTAAATAAACGCGCTGTTAGTTTTTCTGCTTCTGCTGCAAGATCATTATCATCTACGCATGACCAAATCATGCCCCATGCTGCAGCTTGCTCAGCACTGACACGATTACCTAATAAGGTCATAGCAATAGAACGTCCAGTCCCAATTAAGCGCGGCAGAAAATAACTTGATCCCATATCAGGTGCAATGCCTAATGCGGACATGAAAGGCAAATAAATATAAGCTGAACGTGCTGCTATCACAATATCAGCAGCGAAGGCGATACCGACGCTACCGCCTGCAACTGGTCCATTTAAAATCGTCAAAATAGGAAAGGGCAGGCTGCGTAAATCAGCAATCATTTTATTGTGACGTGTACGCATTAATTCATCTGTCCATTCGCCAAGAGTTTGTTTACCTACATGCGTTTCGGTGGCATTCATGCCAGATAAATCTGCGCCTGCTGAAAAAGCTTTGCCGTTACCTGTGATGCGTAATACGCGTATTGATTTATTTTTACGTAACTGCTCCGTGATCGACATAAAATTATCAATCAGGGGAATCGATAAAGCATTCAGCTTTGTTGGATCATTTAACGTTATTGTGGCAATGCCATCATTAATGAGTAATTGAACTGGATCGTTCTTGGTCATGATTTACTTTCAGGTCGGATCAACAAAATGTGGGGCACGTTTTTCAAGATTAGCCATGACAGCTTCTAATTGTTCAGCACTGCCAATTAAATGGCCTTGCTCATGAGCTTCAGCTAAGAGCAAGCTAGCATCATCTTTAATCGACCAGCTGTTTAATAAACGTTTTGCAGCACGTATGGCTTGTGGACTTTTTTGTGTTACCTCTTGTGCATAGTGCAGCGCTTCAGCGATAGGATCAGCACTAACGCGTGTTGCCAAACCTAGCTCTACAGCTTCTGTGCCAGATAGTATGCGTCCTGAGTAAATCAGATCACGCGCTACATCACTACGCATTAATTCACGTAAGTAAATCATTCCTGCCATATCTGGCACCAGTCCCCATTTCATTTCCATGATGGAGACTTTTGCGTCTGCTGTAATTAAGCGTATATCTGCACCTAATGCGATTTGCAAACCACCACCGAATACCACGCCATGACATGCTGCAATCACTGGTACGGGAATATCACGCCATACTGTAGCAACTCGTTGAAAACGATTCGAGTCGCCATGTGTACGTTCCATAAGTTTATCGGTATTGAGTTTGCTTGTGCCAGAACGTAAATCATCAAAGTTAGAGAGATCTAAACCTGCACAAAATGCTTTTCCTTCCCCACGTAAAACTACACAGCGCAATCCGGATTGATGGATTAAGGCTTCACCCGCTGCAATCAGAGCATCAAACATATCTGGCGTGATTGCATTCATTTTGTCAGGGCGATTTAAGCTCACCTCAACGAGGCCATGATCATGCGACTTTATTTTGACGAGTTCATTCATAAATTAAATTTTAATTCAGTATGTGTAAGTTAAATAGCACCACTCTCTGTGAGCTGATTGATTGTTTCAGTAGTTATACCCCAGTCCTTGAGTATCTCTTCTGTATGGGCATTCGCTGCAACTGCAGCATGTGGTTGCGATGGGGTCGTGCGTGAAAAACGTGGTGCAGGAGCAGGTTGGGTCACGCCATCGATTTCTATAAATGCTTGTCGTGCTTGATTATGTGGATGGTCTATCGCTTCTTGCCAATCCAACACAGGTGAAAAACAGACATCACTACCTTCCAAAAGTGCGCACCATTCATCGCGTGTCTTAGTCAGAAAAATAGCAGCCATTTTTTCTTTTTGTTGTGGCCAAGTCGATTGATCATGGGGATGATCAAAGACAGCTTCATGTGCACCGATTTTTTCTCGCAACAGAGTATAGAACTGTGGCTCAATAGCTCCTATGCTGACATATTTCCCATCTGCACAGCGATAGTTATCGTAATAAGGCGCAGCTCCATCTAAGAAATTTGCATGGCGTTGATTTTTCCATGCATCAGCTGCCATGAAGCCATGAAACATACCGGTTAAGGCAATACTGCCATCCGTCATCGCTGCATCAATCACCTGACCTTGTCCTGAGTGTTTACATTCTAGTAGTGCACACACCATGCCAAAGGCGAGCATCATGCCACCACCACCAAAGTCAGCGATTAGATTCAGCGGTATAGGTGGTGGTTGGTTGTCATCACCGATTGCATGTAATGCACCGGATAAGGCAGCGTAATTCACATCATGTCCTGCTGCATGAGCGAGTGGTCCTGTTTGACCCCAGCCTGTCATACGACCATAAATTAATTTTGGATTACGTGCATGACAAACTTCAGGTGCAAGACCTAATCGTTCCATTACACCAGGACGAAATCCTTCAATTAAACCATCTGATTGTTCTATGAGCGTGAGCAAGACTTCGACTGCGCCTGGTTTTTTTAAATCGATAGAGAGTGAACGACGACCACGAGCTAATACATCAAAGCGTGTATTTAAAATGGGAAAAGCAGGTTTGCCATGTTTGGATTGTATGCGTATCACCTCAGCACCCATATCCGCTAACATCATGGCGCAAAAAGGAGCGGGCCCTAATCCCACCATTTCTATGATGCGTATACCTGCTAAAGGGCCAGTTTTTTTAGTCATAGGAGAGTTAAGTGAGTTGTATGTGATTTAACTCTTCTAGTGTATTGATATTGGCAAACGCAGTTTCATCATCAAACACTACATCGACTACATTTTTTTCTGCTAACCAGAGATCAACTTTACGCACACCGCGCTCTAGTGCTGCAGTTAAATCAGTCAGCACAGTTTTTTTCATCAAACAAAATACAGGTTGACGATTTATACGATCGTGTTGCTTAGTATTGGCAACCGCAATATCTGCAGTACTTTTTTCTAGTGCAGTCGCTAATTGCGTCACTAAGTCAGTGGGCAGCATGGGTGTGTCACAGGGCACTGTCAGCATATAAGCAGTTTCACAATGGATTAAGCCAGCTTGCATGCCTGCTAAAGGACCCGCGTAATCATTTTTTTCATCAGACCAAACCGGAAAATTAAATTCACGATAGCGATCGAGATTTTGATTCGCATTAATCATGATGCGATCAACTTGTGGTTGCAATCTTTGAATAACATACGCAATCATGGGCTTGCCTTGTAGAGTTTGCAAACCTTTATCCACACCACCCATACGCATGCCTCGTCCACCCGCGAGTATCAGTCCAGTGATGTGTTGTTGTGTGATCACGTAAAAAATTAGCGCGTAGCGCCAAAAGCCTGTTCAAGCGTCAAGATGGTACCGGTCTCACTGGCATCATAGCCAGGCAGTTGATTAACAGCAGATCGAAAAGCTTCAGAGCACATGACTTCAATCACTTGTTGCATTTCAGGTCTGCCCAATGAATCAGACGGTAAGGCAAAGAAGTAGCGTTCTTTGAGTAACGGTATAAAGTCCAACTTAAATCGTGCCGCTGCTGTTTGTACGCCTATGCCTACATCCGCCATGCCACTCGCAATAAAAGCGGCAACCGCAGAGTGTGTGAACTCTGTGTTTTCATAGCCTATGATTTGAGTAGGAGAGATATCGATTTTATGCAGCATTAACTCGAGTAGCATGCGGGTACCGGAACCTACTTGACGATTCACAAAACGTACATCAGTGCGAATCAGATCATGTAAATTTTTTATACTGAGTGGATTACCGGGATTAACAAACAGACCTTGTACTCGTACTGCAAGGTGTATCAGTTGATGCGTTTTACCATTCAAGAGTTTGCCATAGTGCTGCATAGCTTGAGTTTGGAATTCTCCCAATGGCACATGAAAGCCTGCTAAATCAGCTTCACCACGTGAAAGCGATGCAACCGCATCATTACTATTACGATAGTGAAGATCGATTTGTAATCCGACTTCGCCTGCTTGTCGCAAAAACGCAGCTACTGCAAAGCCATGACTGGCATCTAATCGAATTTGTTTAGTGGGATTGCCTATCATTTTTTCGAGTTCAGTTTCTAACTCGGAGGCCAAGCTATCCAAAGTAGGTGAGAGTCTGGCATTGACGCGTCTATCTGCCCAAATTAATTTTTCAGCCAGTTTGGACAGACTAGTGCCACGACCGCGACCGGTTTCCATCAGGCTGTGACCAAATAGGGTTTCTGCATTTCGCAGAATTCCCCACGCATAGCGATAAGATAAATCCACCATTTCAGCCGCACGCGCGATGGAGCCAGTTTCTTCTATGGCGCGTAACAATGAGAGTAAAACAGCCGTATCAAGAGCTTCTTCTTGATCCTTGGCGATTTCCCAATGTGGATTAATACGGACTTTGAACATGGTGTCTTGTCTTAGATGTTGCGGTGCAAAATAGCCGGTACTAGGTTAAAGGACAACTTTGCGATACT
>JAIXOW010000099.1 GCA_027486615.1 Oxalobacteraceae bacterium
AAGAAGATTTTTAAACAAATAAAGGTAATCACAATTTTTAACTTTTCAAATTAAATGTTTAGATGGTTAAATCAAATTTCTTTTTTTAGAATGTCTGCACCCTACATGCGATGTCGGTACAAGTGTTCGAAATTGTACTTTCAAAAGGTTCGAAAATATTGGCAGAATCGAAAACACAAATTGCATTCAAATGAGGTTAAAGAAATTGACAACTTTATTCAATTAATGAGTCCAATGCTTGATCAGGAAGAAATAGATACCGAATTATTCATTTTGTATTATTTTTATTTAATGAAGTTGATGGAAACAGCAAACAATAAAATGAATTCATAAATAAAATTTATTTTTTTTATTTCAAAAATAGTCGATTTAAAAAAGTGCCCCATTTTTTGTTTTGCGCGCGCAAAGTTAAACGACAATCAATTGCCCTTCGAAACCCTGATCTTTGTTGTCGGGGTTGTTTTCTTTTTTACTGGTCTCTTCGGGTTCCGAATCAGTCTCGGACTCGGATTCCGTTTCGTACTCTGTGGTCAGGTGGCACTCCAGGGCCACCAAGTGGTTCAAGAATGCCCTGCCACCGTCGTTAGGGTACGTGCGTTCAATCCGAGCAAGGTGATGCCAAAAATATTCGTCCCTATAAACGGCTTCAAAGTCAACCCTTTTTGCCTTTTTCTTCATTTTTTTTAGTTTCTTTGAAACGTTACTTAAATAATGCCTGTCGCAGTAAAGTTCACTGTAAAAAGCGTCTCTTCTTGGAGTAGAAACAGCAGCCAGCATGTTTAAAAGGAGTGCGTGAATGTGGGGCGTCCTCGGAGGAGTCGAAATTGGAGCCTCCGGATCTTCGTCCTCGCTCGTGGGCGGGGTTTCAATGTCCGTAAAAACGTCTTGGAGCTCCATTAGCAAATGCCTTGGTATCTCATTGGGTTCATATAGATTGAGATATTCCACGAGTTGTTGTAACTGTAAAATTTATGCGAAAAGATAAAACTTTGAATTTGAATTTGAATTTGTTTATTAGTCTAATCTTTTTTGTTACTAATAAGAAGCAATTCCTTTTATTAAATCTTACTTCAAATCTTTTAGTAATTTTTCGACGGAGAGGCATCTGGAGTTTTTGATCAAAACCTTTAGCTCAAATGTAAGTGTGCTCACTGAAAAAAACGCAATTAAAAACTCGTTCAATTCATTAGACCTCAACTTATAAATACAATTCTTTTTCTTTTCATTTGGGTATTCAATTTTTAAGTCTTGCCTGGCACTAAACAAGATAATGTCATGCGTTACATTGGATAATTTAAAACTATTTTAATTTTCCCGCGAATTTGTTTTTTAAAATTCAGAATCAACGTAAAAGGATAAACAATTCATTTTCAGTTTTTCCATTCAAAAATGCTATTTTTATGACATTAATTGACATGAAACAAAAGATTTAAAAGTAAAGTTTCTTGTCGAAACGCCGGTATTTAAGATAATAGTTTCTTTGTGCATTCCTTTCAAACTGGTTTACTTTTTTACTTGTTAGTTTGGGTTTATTTAGTTTCTTTCAAACTTTGGTCATGAATGTCGCATTGGAATGGAGTCGTTGTTATCGTATTTTGGAAGTGACAAAATTACAGTGGAACGAAAATATACTACCGAGAGCGAGGGCAGCGAACCTGGTCAATTTTGGCGAGACCATGATGGTCAATTTATTATTCGGCATAATCAAGGAATACCTCGACACCAAGGAGCCCTCGATCGCCAACGTGATTGAAGTTCACACAGCACTTCAACGACTCAACAATTTCGGCGCAATGATTGCTTCCCGATTGGGAATGAATATTTTGACAACTTCTTCTAGCAACGTTTAAAAGATTCAATAAAAAATGAAACATTTCTCTGCCCTTATTTTTACACTGTCTGCTAAAATTGACTAGGTACACACTATTTAATGATTAGTTGCATTTTTAAACTGTAGAGAGACACAACAAAAATGGACATCATGCCTGTAAGTATAGGATTTCACTTTGTTGACAAACTTGAATGTAATTTTATTGAGCCCACATTAAGCCCAAACACTTTTTACTACGTTAAAGGTCACAAATTGGCTAAAGCTTTTGGCAAATGCCGTCCACATCTCGTGGTTCATGGGTCGGGATCGCCACCTTATCGTTGATTCGGATCGAGAAGCGATTGAAGAAATGCTTCTCGATCTGGAAAGCAGCTGCATGAACGAAGAGTTTGAGGACTCTGGGGAAGGCTACTGCAAGGCCATGAGAAGGTTTTGGCGTCTCGCCTTCAAAATTGAAAATGCAAGATTGCTACCCTGAAGTGAAAATGAAATTCTCTTTAAAGTATTGTCAAAAAATTTGTTTGAAAATGTGATAATAAATGCACTGCTGGCTCATCCCAAAGATAATTTCCTTATTGTCAAATACTTCCAAGAAAATACTAACGAGCGTTTAAACACTTTTGCGCAAAGTTTAGGGTGCAGTTTTCAAAAATAATGGAGTCGTAAAAAGTGTGTCCCTTAAGTAGCCATAAAACAAAACGCTCTTTTGCAAAGGGGCAAAAATGCAATTTATGAACTTGTAGATGCTCTATTTATGTTTCTAAGCAGGCATTCCAAACAAGATAAAAATTTATTTCGCATAAAAATTCTTATTAAACGATACAATCGTTTTACACGTAAAATTTTTAAAAAGAGGTGTCCTACTTGTAGGACTCGGTCGATTCGTTCAAAAGCTTCTTTGGTCAGAGATTCATAAATATTGTGCTCGGGTGTCGGAATTACTGAAAGAAAAAATAACGTTGTCTGCAACTTTTTTTTAACTTACAAATGTAAAGCTAAAGACCATCTTTAAAGTAGTCACCTTTATACAGGGGGTTTAGGACTTTTCGACGTGCTCGGGCCTTCAACGGTCACCTGAAAGAAATGTAATCTTTTGAGTAAAAGTGTACACTCGCGTCAAGTTTGTTGGGGGGTCGAGA
>JAIXOW010000011.1 GCA_027486615.1 Oxalobacteraceae bacterium
AACAACAACTAGAAGCACTAGACGTCTTTCTAGGCAATAAAGCAGCTTTTAGTGAACATGATAGAGATCTAGGATGTACAAATTTGGTAGAAATGGACATAGAGCTCACATCTGATAAACTACAGATACAAGCCTATCAACCAATCCCACATTCAATTAGAGGAAAAGTAAAAGAGATTTTGGATCAACTCATAGAATATGGTATAGTCAGAGAATGCAATGAACCATCACCAATCGTTAGCAACCTTCTAATTGTAAACAAAAAAGATGGAAAAAGCGTTAGAGTACTTCTTGATGGAAGACTACTTAATATCATCTCAAAAAGACTACCACAAAATCTCATTACACACCCAGAGCTAGAAGTATTCCTAAATGGAAAACAAATTGTTACAACAGTCGATCTTTCAGATTCATTTTTTCAAATGCCACTTTCATTAGCATCCCAACCGTATACAGCATTCTTTTCGTCATTGCATGGCAAAAGATATTGTTTTACTAGATGCCCACAAGGCTTGAAAAATTCACCATTGTATCTCAAACTACTTATGGACAAACTATTTGGAGACATGACCGATGATGTAATACACTATGCAGATGACATTCTCATAGCTACATCAGGCAACTTCTCACAGCACTTGCGAGTAGTAGACAAAGCTCTAAAGAGAATTACAAATGGCAAAATTAAGATCAGACCACAAAAAATCAATCTAGCAAAAGAAGAGATAGATTTCCTAGGAATGGTATGGACAAAGGGAAAACTTTCAATCCCAAGAGCTAAAACACTAGCATTTCAAAACCTACCATCACCTAACACTCCAAAAAAGGCAAAATCAGTGATATGCGCACTGTCGTACTATAGAAAATTTGTACCTAGTTTTGCACAACTATCACAGCCAATAATGGACCTATCACTCCTACATCCAAAAGAATTTAAATGGACAGAACAACATGAAAATCTATTTAGAAGGCTCATTAGGAAAATTTGTCAAAATGCAACTAGATATTTGCCAAACCCAGACAAACCTTACTTCGTACAAACAGATGCTTCAGCATTCTGTGGAGCAGGAAAACTCTTTCAAAAAGACGAAGAAGGAAATGAACTTCTCATAGCATGTGTATCTAGAACATTTACAAAAACAGAAAGGTCTTATAGTACAATCAAAAAAGAAGTACTAGCACTTCTATATACTCTAAGAACGATGGATTTTTATATTAGGTTCTCAAAACACCTAACTATACTAACAGATGCACAAGGCATACTGTTTCTATCCATGTGCAAAGATTCACAAGGAATCTTGCTTAGATTTTCACTAGAACTTTCAAAATATCAAGCAGAAATTATTCACGTACCAGGGGAAAACAATGAAACCGCTGATGTACTAAGTAGACACCATGCAGATATAGAAAAGATTCAGCAGGAAGAAGGTATACAAAAACCTCTTTCAGAAGACCAAGCATGCAAAATCCTTGAAAAACTGAAACTTAAATCAGGCACTAGATTCACTAGAGAGGAAGTAGCAACACTACTAGATGTACCAAGCCTACCAAACCCAGTACCAAAAAAGACTAGAAAATCAACAGCTAAGACTGGCACTAGAATAATCAAAAATACGCCAAAAACGCTGTCCAACAGAAAAGTCAAAGCACCAAAAACTAGCATGAAAAGACCAGGAATAGTTTTACCTGTACAATTAAATTCCATTTGTACCACACAATGGAGAGCAGGCACAAAAACCAATAGGCAAGCTAGACAAGCTATGAAAAAAGTACTGAGAAAGACAGACATTCAAATGAACAATGTCAATACAATGTCTTACAACGATTTCAAAACAGTATCAAAAGCTATACTGACAGGCATTCTAACACCTACAGAATTCAAACAAGCACAAGCACAAGACCCATTCTGTACAAGCATATTGAATGACCTAAACAAATACACAAGATTCACATTGATTGATGGTCTACTTTTCTTTAAGTCAGGCAATAATATCAAACTCGTTTTGCCACATGCTCTACTAGATATAGTAATCACAGCAAAACACTATTCAATTTTTGGACTACATTTTTCAAAAACAAGAATGGAAAGAGATATTAACGCAAGATACTACATACCACATAATGTATTGTCAGACAAACTCAAAACACTGAGAGACAATTGTCTAGTATGTCAATTCAACACTACCGAAAAGAAAGATCACTTCCTTAGATCAACAGACTATGTACATGCACCCAGAGCAACATGGGGCGTAGATTTGATACCAAATTTGCCACTATCAGAAGATGGTTACAAGGCAGCACTACTAGCAGTAGATCTTTTCACCGGTTATGTTCAACTTTGTCCAATTAAAGACAGAACAACAAAAACTTTGATAAATGCCATACAAAGGACCATAATTAATCCTTTCGGTATACCCAAATTTTTGAGAACAGATGAAGAACCAGGTCTTTTTAGATCACAAGAATTTTACGATTTTCTAAAACCATTAGGAACAAAATTCATGCCAACTAGTGTAGGAGCACCTTGGGCAAACTCAAATGCAGAACGCAGTATCAGAACCATTAAGGAAGCAATGAGAAAGTTTTTCCTACAAGAAAAAGTAGAAGAAAAATGGGATCAATACGCTCATTTTTTCACAAATGCACATAATAGATCAACTGGCATTTATGGATTTGCACCAGAAGAACTAATGTTCGCTTACCAAATGCCCAATCAGAATGACCTATTACAATTTTGGCCAGGTACTAGATCTCACTCCGACTATATGGAAAAAATCATTCCACTAGCAGAGAAAAATAGACAGCTAGCTTCAGATAGAGGAGAGAAAAAGAGAGAGAAAGACAGGTCATACAAAAACATCCACAGAGTATCCAAAGAATTTAAACTTGGACAAATTGTAGCACACAGACAACTACAACTAGCAACAGGAGTAGCAATGGGAATGAAACCTAAACACATAGGGCCCTACATCATCACAGAGATAAACCCAGATGGATGTTCAGCAACAATAGAACACCTCTATAATGGTCACGTGATGCAAGCACACTTCACAAATCTTCAAGTTGTAAGTTTTCATGCAGGAGTAGGAAACAGAGTAGATAGAAATTTTGATGATAGACTCATAGATATGCTATCAAAGAAATCTACATTACTTTCAAAATCAAAAAGAGAATTAGACATTTCTACGGACTTTGAATCTACACCAAACACAGAGTATGCTACACAAGAGGATGAAACAGAAATAGAAAATTTCAGAGACATAGACTCTCATGAAAACAAAAGATTACAACAACCAGATTTCGGTAGACTAAAAGATACAGAAAATGTAGAAGAATGGTTAAGCAATAGATCAGAAACAGAGGACGAAAATGGAAATGAGACAAACAACTCAATTCAATCATTCTCGCACATGAATGAAAGTCAAATCACAAATGACCCAAATTTGACATATGACTTGTTCAATACATGTCCTTTGTGCGAACTGGAAAACGCATCAATTGATCCAAATTGTTCTAACATAGAACAGCACCCCATCATACAAGAATTTGTACAAAAATTAGTCAAGAAAATCAGAAAAGACGTAATCAGATTGAGAAAAGAAATAGAATTAGCAGAACAAACTATAGAACAAATCAAAAATGATACTATTGACGTAAACACCAAAACAAACAATTGGCTAAATGATAGTTACAACTTATTATTCCACAATGGGAAAATAAGAAGAACGCAATCTGAATATTCAATTTCATCACAAAGCAGAGAAAATAGCTTCCAAAA
>JAIXOW010000018.1 GCA_027486615.1 Oxalobacteraceae bacterium
CCATATCAAGGAGCGAATGTTAATGCCACTGCTTTTGATGGCAATTCCTATGCAGTCTATGCACAAGACACAGTTGAATTCATACCGAAGTGGAAAGCCACCGCCGGTGCACGTCGTGATGAACTAAATGCAAAATACTCTAGCTCTACCTCACCGAATTTGCAGTTTGGTGAATGGAGTTATCGTAGCGCGCTGTCTTATCATGCAACAGATGAATCACATTACTATGTTGCTTGGAGTGATTCCTTCAGTCCCACTGCAGATTTATATCAACTGACTGTCACTCCACAACCACCAGAACGTAGCGACACAATAGAACTTGGTGCAAAGTATATTTTATTTGATGGTGATCTAGCACTACGTGCTGCACTATATCGCGCAACCAAATACTGGGAACGTAACACCGATCTTGAAGCGACCGCAAGCATACTAACCAATAAACGTCGTACCGACGGCATTGAACTCGAAGCTGCAGGTCGCATCAATAAAAATTGGGAAGTGTTCGCAGGCATTTCACTTATGGATGCACTCATACTAGAAGTTGCACAAAATATTAATCCCACCACAGGCGCCATCACTACGGGTAACTCAGGGTACATAGGTCAGCGTGCGCGTAATACGCCACGCTACACGATGAATCTATGGAGTACTTATAAGCTTGATGATCACTGGAAGCTAGGTGGTGGTGTAGAAGCTAAAGGAGATAGACAGGCATTCAATCCATCTAGCTCCGCAGCTGCACCTACTCTCAATGGTAGCTACCACCCAAATACAGCACCAGCCTATGCTCGTGTAGACGCGATGGCAACCTATGAACAAACTAGGTGGTCACTCAAACTCAATGTAAAAAATGTGTTTGACAAACTTTACTATGATGGACTGTATGACAACGGCAGCTTTACTGTGCCTGGAGTGCGTCGCACATTTATCCTAACCGCTGAATTGAAATACTAATTCTATGATCATCACTATCGAACAACTATTGAATGATGAAGAACTGATTCATATCAGAGCTCTACTTGCACATGCTAGTTGGTCAGATGGACGCATCACAGCTGGAACACAGGCTGCACTCACTAAAAATAATCAACAGTTGTCTGACAACGAAAAACAGTTACCTGTACTGCGCCAAATTTTGATGCAAGCGCTGTCTCGTAATGCACTTTTTTTTGCTGCCGCCTTACCACTAAAAATTCTGCCTCCCTTTTTTAATCGTTATGCAGGCATAAGCAACACTTATGGTGCGCATGTTGATGGCGCGATGCGACAAGCACCGGATGGCAGTTATGTACGGACCGACCTTGCAGCCACTTTATTTCTCTCCGACCCCACATCTTATGTAGGCGGAGAATTAGAGATAGAAGATACCTTTGGCTCCCATGCTTTCAAGCTCGCTGCTGGTAGTTTAGTTTTATATCCTGCCTCATCAGTTCACCAAGTAACTCCAGTCACTCAAGGTGAACGCCTCGCTAGTTTTTTATTCATGCAAAGTATGGTACGCGATGATATGCAACGTCGATTGTTATATGAAATGGATATGGCACTCTTAGAATTACGCACCACCATAGGTGAAACGGAAGCAGTAGTAAAACTTACAGGTACTTATCACAACCTACTCAGACAATGGGCTGAGAGTTAATGCAAGCACCTTGTACATCTCTTGCTGACTATGCTGAACAAGCAAGAAAAATCTTAGCTCCAGACATTTGGCAGTATCTTGATTCAGGTACTGCTGGGAATCGCACGCGCTACCAAAATGAATACGCATTCGATAACATTCATCTGACACCGCGTCCCTTAGCCGATGTACGCGGTGGCCATACACGTATAGATCTTTTTGGACAAACGCTGACCCATCCTTTTATGATTGCACCCATCGCTTATCAAGGACTCTTCCATCCTATGGGTGAAGTCGGCGTAGCAATGGCAGCCTTAGCGCAACAAACACCCTACATCATGAGTAGCTTAGCGAGTCAGCCCTTGTCTGACATCACGGCAACCGGTGCCCATTGTTGGTTTCAGTTGTATTGGCAATCTTCACGTGAAGCGAGCTTACGCTTACTACGTAAAGCAGAACAAGTCGGAGCAACAGCAATCGTATTTACAGTCGATGCTCCGATAAAACAAAGTTCACTTACCCTACCGCATGACATAAGTGCGGTTAATCTCGAGCCTACACCACCCTTAACAAAAATAGATGCAACACAAAGTGCAGTTTTCGATCAATGGATGACATTAGCACCACGATGGGAAGATTTAGCTTGGCTCCGCAGTCAAACGCAGTTGCCACTCTTAGTTAAAGGACTACAGCATATTGAAGACGCTCAACGCGCTATTGATACAGGCTGTGATGGCTTAATTATTTCTAACCACGGTGGACGTGTAATAGATGGCACGCCAAGCTCTCTAGAAGTGCTACAGAGATTCCGTCCACAACTCTCCCCTAGCATCCCATTATTATTTGATAGCGGCATACGCAGCGGCAGCGATGCCTTTAAAGCGATTGCATTGGGAGCAAGCGCAGTATTAATAGGTCGCCCAATCATCTGGGGATTAGTGCAAGGACCACTAGGCTTAGCTCATGTTTTACGTTTACTTCGGGACGAGCTAGAGATGACGATGGCACTCATGGGCTGTGCCAGTATTGCTTCTATTTCAGGTTGTGCAATTCGGCTATAACTTAATGTCAATTCAATGAATCACTGCAGTGTTTGTATCGTGACCAGCACTGCATGTGATTCATCACGTATCCAGATTTCCCCATCTTGTATGGTGACTTGAATTTGCATGGTGCGTTGACATAGGGCTTCTAGTGAGGCAACGGTCTCTGCATCAAGCTGCAATACCTTTAAATTTTTTGCACGTGCGAGTTTGTTTGCAATTTGCTTCCACCACAACTGCGCGTTATTGCCATAAGCGTAAATAATCACTTGATCAGCTCTACCACAGGCTTTCAATATACGACGCTCTTCCGGCTGCCCTAACTCTATCCAGAGTTGTATCGCACCGGTTAAATCTTTTTGCCATAAATCGGGTTCATCCACATCGGAGATACCCTTTGCTAATTCCAATGATTCAGTTGCATGTAAAGCAAACACCAAAACACGCGTCATCATGCGCTGTAATGTCTCAGATGGATGGCAAGCGATATTCAATGCATGGTCAGCGTAGTAATGCCTATCCATATCGGCGACTTGCAATTGTGCTTTGTAAATAACAGATTTGAGAGCCATAACTTGTTTCAAAAACTAAATGTCTAAAAAAATTTTAGGCTCAATCGCATCGATTAAGCACAAAAATCCACACGCAATCAACACAGAAACGCACTAGATATGCACATTGCCTTGATTTTGACCACGAATAACTAGATGAACGAAATCAAGGGTTTAGTATCAATCAACAAAAGTCATCCACAGACTTACCCACTGAAATTGTGGATAAGCTGACCATCTTTTTTTTGTTTATTTTCTAAAAATATTTTTTTAATTAATTAGTTTTTTGATGCCCTAATTTTGTGCGTATTCATTTAACCAACACAAAATAAGATGAATAAAAAAACTAATAACGTTTTGCGACTTCTTCAAGCATGACTTCGGTTGCACCACCACCTATAGCAAGTATGCGAGCATCACGCCACAAACGCTCTATCGGTGCTTCACGCATATAACCCATCCCACCATGAAATTGCTGACATGTTTGTACAACTTCGTTGACTAATTCACCTGTTAACGCTTTAAGCATAGAGACTTCTTGTACGATGTCATGCCCTTGCGTGACTGACCATGCACAGTGATACATAAATTGACGTGCTGCGCGCGTTTTAGCATCTAGCATAGCGAGGCGTTGGCGTATGGTTTGCTGATCCCATAATAATTTTCCAAACGCTTGCCGTTCATGCACGTAATCTAAAGTGAGTTGCAAGGCACGCATGCTACAACCTATCGCCATAGCAGCCAAGGCAATGCGTTCTGTTTGTAGGTTTTTCATCAAAGAATAAAAACCTTGATGTTCTTCACCTAATAATGCTTCTGGTCCTAGCCGTACGTTCTCCATCACTAATTCAGCTGTATCAGAACTTAACCAACCGGTTTTATCTAGTGA